>JAZSFI010000588.1:0-3566 GCA_045532135.1 Clostridia bacterium
ATTCGCCCAGAGCCGGAACGAAGGCGGCCAAACTGCCCGATCCGGTTACGATCGAAGAAAAGACCGAGCGCATTCAGAGGCTTATAGATCTTCAGCAGGCGATCACCTACGAAATTCTTTCTGAGCAGATCGGAAAAGTTGAGCCGGTTCTGGTTGACAGCGTGTCTTTGCGCGATGAAAGCAAAATCGGCGGAAAGACGCCCCGCGCCCATATGGTCAATTTTGCGGGCGGCAGGGATCTGATCGGAAAGACCGTGAACGTTTTAATTACTTCCGCCGGAAAAAATACGCTGCGCGGAGAAATCGTGAAATAAGGAGAAATAAAATGAACGAAGTGTTTTTAAAGACAAGAGAGCTTGGCGAAGCCATTTTAAAAAGCGAGGAATTCGCGCTGGTCAAGAAAGCGGAAGAAAAGGCCATGAAAAATACCGAGGCCGCCGAAACCATGGGCAAATATCTTGAAGCCAAGGGCGAAATGGACAGGATGATGGCCATGGGCGAGAAGGACTGGGCCAAGGTTAAGGAGCTTTCCGACATAATGAGTCAGCTTCAGGAGCGCATGAATCTGATTGACGACATCAAAGCCTTGAACGACGCGCGTGAAGGCTTTGCAAACCTCATCAATCAGGTCAATTCCGTGCTTAGATTTATCGTGACCGGCGAAATGGACGCGCCGGAAGGCGGATGCTCCGGTTCCTGTGAAACCTGCGGCGGCGCATGTGGAAATGTCAACTGATCAATCATTAAGGAGATATACAAATGGCGCTTTCGGCGATGATGCAGCAGTACCTGAACATCAAGGAAGAAAACAAGGACTGCGTTTTGTTTTTCCGTCTCGGGGATTTCTACGAGATGTTCTTTGACGACGCCATACAGGTATCCAAGGAGCTGGAACTGACCCTGACAGGCCGCGACTGCGGACTTTCCGAGCGCGCGCCGATGTGCGGCGTTCCGCATCATGCAGTGGACACATATGTCGCGCGGCTGATAGAAAAAGGCTATAAAGTCGCCATTTGCGAACAGATGACGGATCCGGCGCTTTCCAAAGGGCTTGTTGAACGCGCCGTTACGCGCATTGTTACCCCCGGCACGGTCATTGAAAACAACATGCTGGAGGACAAAAAGCCAAATTATATCCTCTCCGTACTGATCTTTAAAGACAAGGCGGGCATCGCGTTTTCGGATGTTTCCACCGGCGAATTCTACCTGTATGAGTTTGCCCACGCCCGTCTTCGCCTGTTTGAAGAAATCTCAAGAATCGCGCCGAGTGAAATTATCACCTATGACAAAGAGGAGCTGGGCGCGTATTTTCAGAATATGCAGTTCGCTGTTTCCGAAGTCAGCGAGGATGCATTTGAATATAACAATGCAAAGGAAAAGCTTACAAAGCATTTCGGAAAGGATGCCGTCAAAGACGATAAGTCCGGAAAGCTGGCGCTTGCAGCGGCGGGCGCTTTGATTGACTATCTTTCAAATACGCAGAAAAACGCGCTTAAACATATCCTGCGCTTAACGAGCTATGATTCTGCGCGCTATATGGCGCTGGACCGCGCAGCGAGCGCAAATCTCGAGCTTACGCAGACCGTACGCGGACAGTCGAGAAAGGGATCGCTTCTGTCGGTTCTCGACAAGACTGTGACTGCAATGGGTGGGCGCATGCTCAGAAGCTGGATTGAAAGGCCCTTGATCGTAAAAGGCGAAATCGAACTTCGGCTGGGCGCAGTCGAGACGCTTGTAAATGATCCGATGCTGCTGGACGAAATGCGCGAAAAGCTGAGTCCTGTATACGATGTAGAGCGTCTTTTGAGCAAGATAGCCTATGAAAGCGTAAATCCCCACGATTGCATTGCGCTCACGAAGTCATTAAAGGCCGTGCCCGGCATAAAGGCAATATTGGAAAATCAAGGCGGATATCTTGAAGCGCTTTCGCAGGCGCTTGATCCGCTTTATGAAATTGCCGATGAAATGGATCGAGCGATCAGCGAAGACGCGCCCCTTACGATCAAAGAGGGCGGGATCTTTAAAGACGGATATCTGAAAGAGCTTGACGAATTGCGGCTTGCTTCAAAAGACGGCAAAACATGGCTCAATGACCTGGAAGCGACAGAGCGCGAGGCTACCGGGATCAAAAACCTCAAAATCGGCTATAACCGCGTGTTCGGCTACTATATCGAAGTCACGAAATCATTCTACAATCTCGTTCCGTACCGCTATATCAGAAAGCAGACGCTTGCAAACTGCGAAAGATTCATAACGGACGAGCTTAAAACCCTTGAAACCACGATTCTTGGCGCGGATGAAAACGCCATCCGCATGGAATACGACATGTTTATCACCCTGCGTGAAACATTAAAGGGTGTAATTCACCGTTTGAGCCAGACGGCAAACGCGCTTAAAACGCTGGACGCTTTGTGTTCGCTGGCCAAGGCGGCGGTTCTTAACGGTTATGTGCGCCCTGAAATCAACGAGGAGGGCGTTTATGACATCAAAGAAGGCAGGCATCCGGTAGTCGAGGAATCCATCGGACATGAAAAATTCGTCCCGAACGACACCTGCCTTTCCAAAGACGGCCGCGTTATGATTATTACAGGACCCAACATGGCCGGTAAATCGACCTACATGCGTCAGGTGGCCCTGATTGTTTTAATGGCGCACATCGGATCGTTTGTGCCTGCGGATTATGCAAACGTTTCTTTGACCGACCGGATTTTTACAAGAATCGGCGCATCGGATGACCTTTACGCAGGGCAGTCCACGTTCATGGTTGAAATGAACGAAATGGCCGTGATTTTAAAATATGCGACGAAAAACAGCCTTGTGATTCTGGACGAGGTCGGACGCGGCACCGGAACGTTCGACGGTCTTTCGATTGCTTGGGCGGCGGTTGAGCACATTGCGGGTGAAAAATGCGGCGCGAGAACGCTTTTTGCCACGCACTATCACGAACTGTCCGTCCTTGAAGGCCAGCTTCCGGGCGTAATCAATTACAGGGTTACTGCAAAGGAACAGGGCGAAGACGTCATTTTCCTTAGAAAAGTCGTGCCGGGCGGCGAAGACAGAAGCTACGGCGTGGCGGTTGCAAAGCTTGCAGGGCTTCCGTCCGGCGTAATCGCAAGGGCAAGGCAGATTATGGCGCGTCTTGAAGTGGACGATGAGGAAAAAGGCTCGATCGGAAAAACCATTTTGGACAAACGAAAAAACGCCGGCAACAGACAGGTTGCCCTTACCGACTATAAACCGATGGAACTTGTGGAAGAAATCCGAAATATGGACGTAATGAGCATGTCGCCGATTGACGCGCTCAATGCGCTTTATCGTCTTTCGGAGGAAGCACGGAGGATCTGATGGCGATTAAAGTACTTGACGCGAACACAATCAGCAAAATCTCCGCCGGAGAAGTGGTCGAGCGTCCAAGCTCCGTAGTCAAGGAGCTTATGGAAAACTCCATCGACGCAGGCGCGCGCTCTATAACCGTCGAAATCAAGGACGGCGGAATTACTTATCTTCGCGTAACCGACAACGGATGCGGAATTCCGTTCGGCGAAGCGCGGCTTGCCTTTGAAAAT
>JAZSFI010000399.1:0-3060 GCA_045532135.1 Clostridia bacterium
GTGTTATTTCCGCGCTTTTAAGCGTATTTCTGATAAAACTGCTGTTTGAGAAAATGAGCAGGGTACCCAACTGCCTGACGTCCGTAACGGTTTTTGCCTTTGCCATGATCGCGCTGATTATCGGAAGCGCCGTCGGTTACACGGCAAAAACCAACGAATACAGGGAAAGCATGCGCGCTTCAGCGGCGTATATGCTTACCTATGAAGCGGAAGCAAACGATCCTTATGCCGAATCGATCATCGAGGCGGTAAAAACGGGCGAGTATGACAACATTACGGTGATGGAAGCGTTTTATGATCCGGCGTATTATGAGTCTTTGATTGTTCCGGCAATCGCTGTTGTGTTCGCCTCCTTCGGCGCCGATTCCATCAATTTAAAATCCCGCAGACGGCGATAACGCATGCATGAGATTGGAGGGTTTTCTGTTTAAAATTCGGTTAAAACACCACACAATCCCACAAATCAACAAAAAATAACACATAAACCAACACGAAATTATAGCGTTTTGGGCGGATGTATGCTATAATGAAAACAAGTTGGAAAAGGAGGGCGATATCATGCTTCAGGTAGAGCGCAGAAAGCAGATTCTGGATTGCCTGAAAAGCGAAAAACGCGTCTATGTAAGCCGTTTGAGCCGCGCCTTTTCCGTGTCCGAAGAGACCATTCGCCGCGACCTGGACAGCCTTGAGGCCGAGGGTCTTGTCAGCCGCGCATACGGCGGAGCCATCCTGAAGGAAAACGACCACGAGGAAACGCCGTATGACGTTCGCAAAAGAAGCGGCGTTATCGAAAAGGGCATGATCGCAAAGCAGGTGGCGTCCCTGATCAACGACGGCGATTATATCATTCTGGACGAAAGCTCCACTTCTTTTTTCGTAGCCAAAGAATTAAAGGACAAGAAAAATTTAACCATCATCACCAATTCCATGGAAATCATCCGGGAGATCGCTTCTGTGCAGGGCTGGAATGTGCTCTGTACCGGCGGCGCTCTCCGCTCGAGCGCACCTTCTTTTGCCGGACATCAGGCAGAGAGTATGGTGCGCTCTTATCATGTGGACAAGGCGATTTTGTCCTGCGGAAGCATTGACATAAGCGCAGGCTTTACCGACCGTCACGAAGATACGGCGCTCATCAAGCGCGCCATGATGGCTTCGGCGCGGCAGGTGATCCTGGCTGTGGATCATGCAAAGTTTGATAAGGTTGCTTTTGCCAAAATCGGCGATATACATCAGGTACATACCATTGTCACCGACGCCAAACCCTCTGAGCGTTGGCTTGATGCGCTCGGTACGCTTGGCGTTCATCTCATGTATGAAAAAAACGTAGGAGGAATGAAGAAATGAATCTCTCCCCGCTCATCTACTTTTCCAGACTCTACGGTGCGAACCCCGATCTCGTAACCTGCGGCGGCGGCAACACTTCCATGAAGGAAGACGGCGTAATGTATGTCAAGGGCAGCGGAACTGCGCTCAAGGATGCAGTTACCGAAACCTTTGTTGCCATGAACCACACGAAGCTTCTGAATATGCTCAATGACGAATACCCCGAAGACGACGTAGCGCGCGAAGCCAAGTTCTTAAAGGATGTAACGGATGCAAAGCTTCCGGGCGAAGAAGCCAAGAGACCCAGCGTTGAAGCGCTTCTTCACGCGCTTTTCCCCCAGAAGTTCGTGCTTCACCTGCATCCGTCCCTTGTAAACGGACTCACCTGTGCAAAAA
Organism: Clostridia bacterium; assembly: GCA_045532135.1. Classification (GTDB taxonomy): domain Bacteria; phylum Bacillota; class Clostridia; order Christensenellales; family Aristaeellaceae; genus SFHK01. The sequence continues at coordinate 1,720 of JAZSFI010000399.1, forward strand.
ACGGCAAGGAAGAGTGCGCCCGTCTTTTCGGCGACAGCGTTGTCTGGGTTCCTGCCTGCAAGCCCGGATATGTGCTTGCGAAGCTCATGAAGGACATCTTTGACGCATCGAAAAAGACCATCAAGACCGTGCTTTTGGAAAATCACGGCGTATTCTTTGCGGCCGATACCGTTGAAGGATTGGCGACGAGCCTGAGCGGTATGCTCAACGCGCTCACCTCTCAGGTCAAGGAATTCCCGAACGTGGATTACGAGGGAGAAGAGAGCGGTTATGCCGAGAAAATCAAGCGCGTAACGGGCAAGAACTTCGTCAAGTTCAACGCGAGCCCCTCCGCGCTCAAGTTTGCCGAGAGCAAAGCGGCAGCGGCGCCCATCATGAAGCCCTTTAACCCTGACCAGATCGTCTACTGCGGCCCCAAGGTCAAGTTTGCAATGTGCGAAGGATGCCTCGATCAGATTGACGCAAACGTCATCATCATGAAGGGCGTCGGCATCTTTGCCATCGGCGACACCGATAAAAACGCCAACAACTGCATGACGCTGGTCAAGGACGCGATGAAGGTCGCCACCTACGCAAAGGCCTTCGGCGGCGAACAGCCCATGGCGCAGGAACTGGTTGATTTTATCGTCAACTGGGAAGTAGAAAGCTACAGAAAGAGCGTAAAGTAAACAGACGGAGGAAAACGCTTATGAATATGGAACAGGCGAAACTCATCGCAAAAGAAAATGTCAACAATCGACCTGCGACCACCGGTCGTCTTGCCGGTAAAATCGCTATCGTCACCGGCGCTGCGCAGGGTTTCGGCTATGGCATTGCCAAGGAAATGCTGAAACAGGGCGCGTCCGTTGTAATCGCTGACCTTAACGAGCCCCTTGCCATGCAGGTTGCTGAAGAGTTCGGCGAAAACGCCATGGGCGTAAAGGTGGACGTGAGCAGCGCGGAATCCGTTGAAAACATGGTCATCAAAACGGTTGAACATTTCAAGGGTCTTGATATCATCGTTGCAAACGCCGGCATCGCCATTGCAGGCAGCCTCGATGAAATGGAACCCGGCAGATTCGATCTCGTTACCAAGATCAACTACAACGGCTATTTCCTCTGCGCGAAGTATGCGTCCCAGATCATGAAGGCGCAGCACGAAGCGGCCCCTGAAAAGTTCTTCGATATCATTCAGATCAATTCGAAGTCCGGCCTTGAAGGCAGCAAGAACAATTTTGCCTACGCCGGCGGAAAATTCGGCGGCATCGGCCTTACACAGTCCTTTGCTATGGAGCTTGCGCCCTTCAACATCAAGGTCAATTCCATCTGCCCCGGCAACTACTACGACGGTCCCCTGTGGAG
>JAZSFI010000293.1:0-3602 GCA_045532135.1 Clostridia bacterium
GCTACGATCCGACTTGTTTGTTGTCCGGCGGCGCAAATTTCGGAGGTTGCGCCGGGCCCGTGCTTGCATTGGCCCAACCGCGCCATCACCGCCGACCAACTCCGCGACCCGGCGGCAAGTTCCGCGTCGAAAACGAGCGGTCGCAAGCCGTTGCGTTCGCGAACGGCGTTGATTTCCGCCTCGACGGCGCGGGCCTCCGTCGCTTCGTCGAACGGTCGCGACGGCGCGATCGGCGCGGGCGGCGGCGCCCAACTTTGCGGAGCGAACGGACGCGGCGTCCAAACGCAGGCCGGGCGCCAAAGCCGCCGGAAGGACGGTGTCCGCCGTGATGATGTCCGCCGAAATGCGGACGATTGACAATGATGACCGGGCGATGACCGCTGCCGTGATAGGCGCCGGATCGCCTTTTGGAATTAAAAATGGCGATAATGATGATGAAAAGAACGACGAGTGTTAAAATCATCTCAAAATCGAAAAAGCTTTCTTCCTCTTCTCCGACATAAATGATCTTTTCGCCGGGAAGGTCGCTTCCGGTTACGAGGGACACGTTTACATCGTAAAATGAACAGATTTTCTCAAACAGCGGCCCGTACAGCGCCTGAATACCCTTGTCGGTCTCGTAGTCCTTGAAATACGGATGGAAATAGCGGTCCAGAAGTTCCTGAACATCCGCTCCGTCCATGTATCTTTCAAGGCCCGTTCCGATGACCATTCGGTAAGCGCCGTCTTTTTCCGCAATAACGAGCGCGACGCCGTTTTTCTTCTCCTTGTCGCCCACGCCCCATTTATTGATAAGCTCGTAGGCAAAATCCTCATCCGTCATCTTTCCGAACGAATCCACGATGCAGACGACGATCTGCGCGCCGCAGGCTTTTTTGAGCGCTTCGCCATTGGTATACAAAAGCGATTTGGTTTGCGTGGACATCACGCCGACCTGATCGAGATAATAAAAATCATCCCCCGGATCGGGAACGGCGGCAAACGCGCAGGAAGCAAAAACAGAAAGAAGAAGAATTGAAACAAAAAATCTCTTAAAAAACTTTTTCATCTTATTTTCCCAATGTGGGCATTTCGTCTATCCCGAAAAGCCCGGCAAGAATAATGGCAGGGAAGGAATTGCGACTTCTGTTGAACTTGTCCGCGTAGGAGAAGTAGCTGTCGCGCTTGATGGTGGACACATAGTTGTCAATATTGACGTATGCGGCCTTCGCATCGTCCTTTGCGCTTCCCGTTAAGCGCGTATACACATTGTCGGAAGCAAGCGCGATGTCGGAATACGCCTGAAGCATGGTCTTTTCGTTCTTTGCTTCCAGAATCTTTTTTGCGCTGTCCTTTAATGTGCTTACGTCTTTATTGTCTTCGCCCAGCTGAGCGGAGGCAAAATTGGCTAAGCGGTTGGCGTTTTCCGCCATGGCGACAAGATCGGTATACACGGATACCGTGATGCCTTTTTCGGTGCCGTTTCTGAAAACATCCTTCGCCTCATTGCGCGCGCCCGATAATTTCACGGGCGCAAGCACAAATACGGCAATCAAAACGCACGCAGCCAAAACAATCGCGCCAAGACGCGTATTTTCCTTCCATGATACGGATGCATTTTTGGAAGACATGAGTTTCTATCCTTCCTTTAGCGCTGCTCAAGAAGCTTTTTCTTGAGTTCCGATTCGATATTGGCAAGCTCGGCTTCCGCAGCGCGGCGCTTTTCCTTGCCTTCCTTCTGAATTACGAGCACTTCGTCCATGGTCTGGATGAGCATCTGGTTGGTATGTGTGAGGGTTTCGATGTCGATGATGCCCCTTTCGGCTTCGCGGGCGGTTTCGACGGTCGCCATCTTGAGCTTCTCGGCGTTTTTCTTGAGAAGATCATTGGTGACGTTGGTAACGGCTCTCTGGGCTTCCATGGCCTCGCTGCTGTGCTCGATGCCGAGGGCAAGCACCATCTGGCTCTTCCAAAGCGGGATGGTGTTGTTTAAAGTGGACTGAATCTTCTCCGCCATGACCGTGTCAGAGGACTGGATCAGGCGAATCTGGGGCGCCATCTGAAGGGAAATGTTGCGGGTAAGCTCCAGATCATACAGCTTCTTTTCGAAGCGGTCGGCTTTGTCGTTCAAATCCTTTGCCGCCTGCGCATCCTCGGGAAGCCCGGTGCGCTCGGCAAGCGCGTGCGCCTCGACAACATCCTTGGCGCGGAACTCTTCCAGCTTCTTTTTGCCCATGTCGATGTAGACGGACAGGGTCTTAAAATAGGTGAGGTTTTCGGCGTAAAGCTGATCCAAGAGGATTATGTCGTTTAAAAGCTGGATTTTGTGGTTGGTGAGCGCCTTGACGATGCCGTCCACGTTCTTGGACGCGTCCTCATAGCGGCTTTTTAAAAGCGCAACGCGGTCAACGGCCTTTTTGAAAAGACCGAAGAAGAAGCCCTTGGGCTCTTCGTCCGCATTGAAGCCCTGAAGCTCGGTGACAAGACCCGCAATCATATCGCCCGTCTCGCCCAGATCCTTCATCTTGACCTTGTTAAGCGCGGTATCGGAAAAGCGGGTCAATTCGCTCTGCGCGGCGGTTCCGTAGGCAAAAATATCCGTGGTTTCGCGGATGTCCATCTTCTGAACATCCGCCATGGCATCGTAAACGGCCTTGCGCTCTTTGTTCACCTGTTCTGCGTCCTGATTCATGTCGATTTCGATGTTGAGCGCCTTGAGCGCCTCTTCGAACTCGGGGATGACGGGGGTTGCGGCGGCGTAGGATACGGATTCAGACATGATAAAACATCCTTTCAGTTATAGAATTTTCGCAAATGGATTTGCTTATTTTTTGTCGATCAAACCCTCGGACCTGAGCATGGTTTCCATGACGGAAATGTCGGTTTTGATGTCCATGGCTTCGTTTTTATACATATTGTCCGCGTGCTTTTCAAAAGCGGAGGCGACCATGGACAAGCTGTTTTTGATGCGCGCCTTGCTTTCCAAAGCGTTTGCGCCCGCGCCCACATCGGCGGTATAGAAGGAAAGCAGCTTATCGAGCGTGGGCAGATAATAGCTGAAGAAGGTATAGGCGTCGTTTCTGCCGGTTGTATCGCGCACAACGTCCTCGATGATGCGCACGGTAGACGCGGAAATGCTTTCAAGGGACGTGCGGATGGCTTCGTCGGGGGTCGCCTTTGCAACTTCGCCTACGCGCATATTGAGCTCGCGGGCAAACTTGATCTGCTTGTCCAGCTCTTCATCGCCCGTGTATTCCTCTACCATGTACGTTTCAACGCGCCCGGGGAAGAGCTTTTTTGAAACAATCCACGCAGCGCACGCCAATAAAACGCCGATTAAAAGAAACGCGAGCTTGTAAATGGGCGTAATCAGCGCCCAGAAAAGGAAAACCGCGCCCGATACATAAAAGGGCATAGCGCTTTTATGGGTGATGGTTTTCGTTTTTTGTGTTCCGTTCATGTTCGTTCCCTCCCGATTGACAACCCTATTGTACGCAATTATATGATCCAAATCAATGTTTAACGCACAAAAACCTGCTTTCAGTCGCTAAAAACCTATTTTGCGTCGATTTCCAGCGATACCGGACAATGATCCGAACCCATAATCGACTGATGGATGGACG
>JAZSFI010000317.1:0-2333 GCA_045532135.1 Clostridia bacterium
TGGATCTTGACGACACCAACGTTCTCGGCGTTGCTATGGGCACGAGCGAGGCAGGAGGATACGTTGACGGAAACGGCAACATCACCGGCTGGCTCAACGAGCTTGCGTTCGTTCCCGTTGACATGAACCCTGAAGCGATGGTGGACGAATGGTCCGGCGACATCGGCTGCGGCGTCAAGTATTTCTCCCAGGATTCCGTCATCAAGCTCTGTCCCGCTGCGGGCATCGAGCTGGACGACAACCTGACCTTGGCCGAGAAGCTTAAGTACGTTCAGACCCTCCATGCAAACGGAGATCCCAGAACCACCGCCATCTATGAAACCATCGGCGTATACTTCGGCTATCAGCTCGCCTACTATGCCAAGTACTACGACATCGCCCACGTTCTCATCATGGGCCGCGTAACCTCCGGCACCGGCGGACAGATCCTCCTTGCCAAGGCCAAGGAAGTTCTCGAGGCTGAGTACCCCGAGCTTGCAGCGAAGATGCAGCTCCATATCCCCGACGAAGCCAGCCGCCGCGTAGGCCAGTCCGTAGCCGCCGCGAGCCTGCCGATGATCAAGTAAGATTTGTAGAAAAATGCGTCTTTGCGTTTAACGCAAAGGCGCTTTTTCTGTGCTTGACAGTACCATGATTCTATGATACAATCCATACAATTTCCAAAAGGGAGATAAAAGATATGTCTTTTGCGTTTATGAACCGACGTACCCGATGAAAGCTTGTGCTTTTTGGCACAAGCGTACTTTCGCTGTGTGCCGTCGGAAATAAAACGCATTTTACCACCGCCCGGCACGCGTATCGGGCGGTGGTTTTTGTAAATGTAAGGAGAGATGAATATGAACAGCTTATTGATGGAGCTTACTCAAAAAGCTTCCAAGGCGTTTGAAATTTGCGGATATTCCTATGATTTGGGCTTGGTCAGAACGTCGGACAGACCGGATCTTTGCGCGTTTCAGTGTAACGGCGCGTTTCCTGCGGCGAAAATATACAGAAAAGCGCCCAGCGTGATTGCGGGCGAGGTTGCACAGATTCTGAAAGAGGATCAGGATTTTGCCTCCGTCTCCGTTAAGGGCGCGGGTTTTATCAATCTGGATGTGACAGATGAATTCCTGCTCAGATTCTTGGAAGGTATGGTGGAGGATGAGCACACGGGCGTTCCGCAGGCGGAAAAGGAAGAAACCATTTTCATCGATTACGGCGGGCCGAATGCGGCAAAGCCTTTGCATGTGGGGCATGTAAGAAGCGCGGTCATCGGCGAGGCGCTTAAAAGAATCGCCAAAGCCACCGGCAGAAAGACGGTCGGAGATGTGCATCTGGGCGACTGGGGGCTTCAGATGGGCATGGTTATGAAGGAATTGGAGGACAGGGGAAAGCTTTCCGAAAAAATGGAGATTTCACCTGAAGAATGGGATACGCTTTATTCGCAGGCAAATGCGAAAAAGAAACTGGATCCCGAATTCGACAAGGCGGCGCATGAAATCACGTACAAATTTCAGACGGGCGATCAGAAATATCTGTCCGCATGGAAGCAGATCATGGACGTGTCCCTAAAGGGCATCCGCGAAATGTACGATATCTTAGGCGCGGAATTCGACCTGTGGCACGGCGAAAGCGACGCGGCGAAATATGTTGGCGAGCTCATGGATGCGCTTGAAAAGAGAAATCTGCTCGTTGATTCCATGGGCGCAAAGGTTGTGGACGTGTCGCGCGAGGATGACGCCGCGCCCGTTCCGCCGGTCATCATCAAAAAGACGGACGGTTCGGACATCTATGCGACCACCGACCTTGCAGCAATCATCGAAAGAGAAAAATTATGTAAGCCCGATGAAATCTGGTATGTCGTGGACAACAGGCAAGCGCTCCACTTTAAGCAGGTGTTCCGCTGCGCGAAAATGGCGGGGCTTGTTGATAATGAGGAAAAGCTTATGCATCTGGGTTTCGGTACGATCAACGGGGAAGACGGTAAGCCTCTGAAATCCAGAGACGGAAATGTCCTGAAGCTTTCGGACTTTTATGAAGGCGTATATGCTTCCGTGCTTGCGCGCGCCGCAGAGGGCGAGGACAGGGAAGCAAACGCCCGCAAGATCGCTGTTGCGGCCATCAAATTCGGCGATCTGATCAATTTCCGCGCGAAGGACTATATCTTTGACCTCGAAAAATTTACGTCTTACGAAGGAAAAACGGGGTCGTTCATCCTGTACACCATTTCCAGAATCAATTCCGTGTTCAAAAAAGCGGGAGAAGTTGAGCTTCACGCGCCCGCTGAAATCTATACGGACAGTGAATATAATCTGATTCACATCCTCCTTTCAACGGGAGACAAGTTCCTGTCC
>JAZSFI010000206.1:0-6819 GCA_045532135.1 Clostridia bacterium
AAGCTTGTGGACGTTATGCAGCCCGGCGGAAACGATGTGTATGTTTTCCGCGACAGAAGGCGCGAGGTGCTGGTTCCCGCGCTTAAAACGGCAGTTTTGAAAGTAGACCTCGAAGCGCGCGTAATCACCATGAGCGCAAAGCGTCTTCGCGAAGTGGCGGGATTCGATGAAGTTTAAAATTCTTACGATTTTTCCTGAAATGGTTGAAAATTATCTGAACACGAGCATTCTGGGACGCGCGATTCAATCCGGCGCGATCGAGGCCGAGGCCATCGATATCCGCGCCTATTCAAAAAACAAGCACAAAAACACCGATGATACGCCCTATGGCGGCGGCGCGGGCATGGTGATGCTGGCGCAGCCGATTGTGGACGCCATGGAAAGCGCGATGGGGGAGAATTTCAAGGGGAAACGCTTGTACTTGTCTCCGCGCGGAAGAACGCTCACGCAGAAAATGGTCGAGGAACTTTCAAAGGAAGAGGAGATCATTTTACTGTGCGGTCATTATGAGGGCGTGGATCAGCGGGCGATCGATCTTGTGATCGACGAAGAAGTTTCCGTCGGAGACTATGTGCTGACGGGCGGTGAGCTTGGCGCAATGATTGTCGTCGATGCGGTTTCGCGGCTTGTTCCGGGCGTTCTGGGTTCGGATGAATCCAGCGTGGACGAAAGCTTTTCAAGCGGGCTGCTTGAATACCCCCAGTATACCCGTCCGCGCGAATTCAGGGGGCTCAGCGTTCCCGATGTGCTTTTAAGCGGGCATCAGGCGAAGATTGACCGGTACCGCAGGGACGAAGCTTTGCGCGTTACGTTTGAAAGACGCCCCGAAATGCTTAATGATATCGCGCTTGACAAGCGCGATCATAAAGTGATTCGCGATCTGAAAAAAGAAAGGAAGGAAAAGCATATGATCAAGATTGGATTTATTGATTTCTTTATCGACGAATGGCATGCAAACAATTATCCCAAATGGATCGAGGAGCAGTCCGAGATTCTGGGCATCCCCTTCAAGGTTGCCTATGCATGGGAAGACAAGCAGCGCGAAGGCGGCATTTCCGCCAGGCAGTGGTGCGAAAAGTTTGGCGCGGAGCTTTGTGAAAGCCGCGAAGAAGTCGTCCAAAAGTCGGATGTTCTCATTGTTCTTTCGCCGGATAATGCCGAAGAGCATGAACGCCTTGGAAAAGAAGCCCTTATGAGCGGAAAGCGCGTTTATATGGACAAGACCTTCTCCATCGATCTTGCTTCTGCAAAGCGTATGTTTGATCTGGCTGAAGCGCACGGCACCCTGCTTTGTTCTTCTTCCGCGCTTCGTTTTTCCAGAAATCTTGACAAGCTTGCAGGCGATAAGGGCATTGTGAACTTTGCTGTCACGGGACCCGGCGTGCTTCAGAACTATTCCGTTCATCAGCTGGAAATGATTACGAAGGTCATGGGCATAGGCGCAAAGCGCGTGCTTGTTACCGGTACGGAAAATGCGCACAATGTTGTGATCGATTACGGCAAGGATCGCTGCGCCACCATGTCTCAGGCGCCGATGTATGATTTTTCCTGCGCGGTTACCTGGGAAGACGGACAGGGCGAAATGGTGATCCCGACCGACTATTTCCCGAATTTTATCCGCGACATGCTTGTTTTCTTCGCAGGCGGCGAGCCCGTTGCCCCGAAGGAGGAGACGCTTGAAGTCATGGCGCTGATTGAGACCATTATGAAGGCCTCCAAAAAGTGCGGCGCATGGGTCAAGGTTGAAGCGTAAAGGCATTGATTGAAAAAGGCGTTGCCGTAAACCCGCGGCAGCGCTTTTTTGATCACTTGGCGGGGCAAAATCCGTTCAAGTGGGACAAATAATGTCCCAGATTTATGCCGAAAATGCCCGGATTTGCGACGGCAGGCCGGCAGAATGCAGGATTCGGCGGTTGACGAAAGAGTTTGTTAGTTTTATAATTATATTGTTAAGTGTAACGTATCTGACAAATAAAAAGATATGCAGTGAGGCCGGAATCTGCCTCAAATGCGTGTCTTTTTCTTGTAGGTAAGAAGGTTCAAGTATTTTTGCAAACGATACGTCGGGAGGAAAACAAAATGAAAGTAAAACGCATTACGCAGCTTCCGGGATATCTGGCGCTTTTGATCATTACGTTGGTTGCGGCGCTTGCGCTGGGCGCGACCTATACGTTTACGGAGACGCGCATTTTGGAACAAAGTGCGATTGCCGAAGAAAAGGCGCGTATTGAGGTGATGCCTGAGGCGGATGCGTTTGAATTGGTTCCTTCCGGGGATGAAGAAATTGAGGCGGTATTTAAGGCGCTCAAGGGCGGAGAAGTGGTTGGTTATGTCGTAAAGACGACTGTAAACGGCTACGGCGGCGAAATTGAGATCGTTGCAGGGTTTGCGCTTGACGGCACGATTGCCGGGATTTCTGTGGGCGGCGCAAATTTCAAGGAAACGCCGGGGCTCGGCGCAAAGGCGAAGGACAAAGCGTTTACCGATCGCTTCATCGGAAAAAGCGCGCCGGTTTCCGTCGTAAAGTCCGGAAAAACGGCGGGAGAGAATGAAGTGGACGCGATTGCATCCGCAACCATCACGTCAAACGCTGTGAAAGACGGCATAAACCGCATGGCCGGATATCTTCTGGAGACATTCATTTCTGCGGAAGGAGCATGACAAAATGAAATTCACATTCAAACGAGGCGTGCACCTTTCCTATGGCGGAAAGAGCGCAACCAGCCATCTCCCCGTTCGTGAATATGTGACGGACTACGTGAAAATCCCCATGAGCATGCATATCGGAGCGCCCAGCGCGCCTTGCGTGGCAAAGGGGGATAAGGTTAAAATCGGTCAGGTGATTGCCGAACCCGTAGGCCCCCTTGGAATCCCCGTGCATGCCAGCATTTCCGGCGAAGTGACGGCGGTTGAGAAGATTCCCTATCTGATGAAGGATCCGGTAACGGTTGTCAGCATCAAAAATGATTTCAGAGAAGAATGGGTGGAACTCAATCCGCTGGGCAGCGTTGAAAGCGTCGATCCAACTTTAATTATTCCCGCCATCCGCGACGCAGGCGTTTGCGGCATGGGCGGCGCGTCGTTCCCGACGCACGTAAAGCTGAGTCCGCCGCCAGGTAAAAAGTGCGATGTGATCGTTGTAAACGGCGCGGAATGCGAAACGCATCTGACGGCGGATCACAGGCTCATGCTGGAGTTTCCCCAGCGCATTGTGGACGGACTTCGCGCCGCCATGCGCGCTTTGAACGTTGAAAACGGCATAATCGCCATTGAAGACAACAAACCCGACGCGATCGAGGCAATGCGAAGAGCGGCTTCGGGGCGCGACGGCGTGCAGGTGTACGAGCTGAAAACCAAATATCCGCAGGGCGGCGAAAAGCAGCTGATTGAGGCGGTTACGAAAAAGCAGGTGCCTTCCGGCGGGCTTCCGATCGATATCGGCGTGATTGTGCTGAATGTCGCGACCTGCGCCGCGATCGCGGACGCCATCATAGACGGCATGCCGCTGATCAAGCGCATTACGACCATCACCGGCTGCGTGCGCCATCCGGCCAATCTGATGCTGCCCATCGGAACGATTGTCGAGGACATCATCGGATATCTGGGCGGTTTTCCGGAGGAGCCCGGAAAAATCACCTTCGGCGGCGCGATGACGGGCTTGTGCATTCCCAATATGCAGATTCCCATGATGAAATCCACAAACGGCATCGTCGTTTTCAACGAGCGCGAGGCTATGAGCATGGAGGAAGGTCCGTGCATCCGCTGCGCCAAATGCGTAAGCGCGTGCCCGATCGGCTTAAATCCCTACAGAATCAAGGTCGAAGCCGACGCAGACAGACTGGATGCGGCAAAGAAACTCAACGTCATGGACTGCATGCTCTGCGGCTGCTGTTCGTATGTGTGCCCGTCCAGACGCTGGCTGAGCGCGTCGTTTAAGATTGTCAAGGAAAAACTGATCCGTCAGGCGAAGGGAGGACAAAAGGCATGAGCATTCGTTTGTCGAGCGCGCCGCATATCCGCACCAGCGCTTCCACGCAGTCCCTTATGCTGAATGTGGTCATCGCGATGATGCCCTGCGTGGCTGCCGGCGTCTACTTTTTTGAAATGAGCGCACTGGCGGTGCTTTGCGTGAGCGCCGGAACGGCGGTTTTGGCGGAATATATCTGGCAGCGCATCCGAAAGACCGAGGTGCGCGTGGGGGACTGTTCTGCGCTTGTGACCGGTATTGTTTTGGGTCTTACGCTTCCTCCGACGCTTCCCTGGTGGGCGACGATGGTGGCGAGCGCGTTTGCCATTATCATTGTAAAGCAGCTGTTCGGCGGCATCGGCGACAACTTTTTGAATCCCGCTTTGACGGCGCGCGCGGTGCTTCTGGCTTCGTGGCCTTCGCACATGACCACATTTGTCGATATTTCAAGGCAGGGCGTAGCGGACGCGGTTACAATGGCAACGCCGCTTTCCGGTGAAAATGTGGTACAATACACTTGGATGCAGCTTTTTCAGGGCGCGGTGCCAGGGTCGATTGGCGAAACGTGCAAAGCTGCGATTTTGCTGGGCTTTGTCTATCTTTTGATCACAAAGACCATTTCCTGGCGCATTCCGGTTATTACGATGCTGTCCGCGTTTGTTTCCGCGTTCATCCTCGGTATGGATCCTGTCGAATCCGTTCTGACCGGCGGCATTCTTTTCGGCGCGGTATTTATGGCGACCGACTATACGACCAGCCCCATGAACGCAAGCGCGCAGTATGCCTATTCTGCAGGCATCGGCTTTTTGACGATGATCATCCGCCGTTTCGGCGCGTATCCGGAAGGCGTAACCTACGCCATTCTTCTTATGAATATCTTAACGCCGCTTCTGGACAAATATCTGCCCAACAGAATTTACGGTCACGGTAAAAAGAAGGAGGCGAAAGAAGCATGATGAAGGAAAGAAAGAGCTTGGGAAGCATCTTTTTAAACGGCGTCATCGCGGAAAACCCGACCTTCCGGCTGGTTTTGGGCACGTGCCCTACGCTTGCTGTCACTACCAGCGCCATCAACGGAATCGGCATGGGTGCGGCAGCAACGTTTGTGCTCATCGGATCAAACGTGGTTGTGTCGCTCCTGAGGAAATTTATTCCGAACAATGTCAGGATTCCCGCGTTCATCGTGATCATCTGTACGTTTGTTACGATGGTACAGCTGTTTATGCAGGCGTATCTTCCTTCGCTTTATGAGAGTCTTGGAATTTTCATTCCCCTGATCGTTGTCAACTGCATTATTCTTGCGCGCGCAGAGGCGTTTGCCAGCAAAAATCCCGTGATTGCGTCTGCAGTGGACGGTCTGGGCATGGGCGTCGGGTTTACACTGGCTCTGACCCTCATCGGCATGATCCGCGAGCTCATCGGAAGCGGCACGCTGTTTGGTCTTAGGATCATGAGCGCCGGTTATGAGCCGATGCTTCTTTTCGTGCTTGCCTCCGGCGGATTTTTGACCTTCGGCATTCTTTTGGGCGTGATCAATGCGGTCACGAGATATTTTCAAAAGGATAAGCGCTCGGAAGGAGGGAGAGCATGAACGAAATCACAAAAATGCTTCTGTTCATGGTAAGCTGCGTGCTTACGAACAACTTCATCTTCTCCAAATTTCTCGGCTGCTGCCCGTTTTTGGGTGTTTCGAATAAAGTCGAGACTGCTGCCAGCATGGGTCTTGCGGTTACGTTTGTCATGACGATTGCATCGCTTTTCTCCTATATGGTGTACCATTGGCTGCTGGTTCCTTTGAAAATCACCTTTATGCAGACGATTGCTTTTATTCTGGTCATCGCTGCGCTGGTTCAGTTTGTCGAAATGTTCCTTAAAAAGGCAAGCCCCTCCCTGCACGGCGCGCTGGGCATCTATCTTCCCCTGATTACCACCAACTGCGCGGTTCTGGGTGTTGCGACGCTGAACGTTTCCGAAAATTACAATCTGATCTATTCTGTTTTGAACGGTGCGTTTTCCGCCATCGGATTTTTGGTTGCCATTGTTCTTATGGCAGGCGTTCGGGAACGCCTTGAAAATGCCAAGATTCCTGAATGCATGAAGGGATTCCCCATCAGCCTCGTTTCCGCCGGGCTTATGGCTATTGCGTTTATGGGCTTCAGCGGGCTTGTGTGATAAAGGAGGCATGCGGATATGATGAACATTCTGTTTGCAGCTGCAGTGCTGGGCGTGTTGGGTCTGGCATTCGGGCTCATTCTCACGTTTGCCGAAAAGAAATTTCGCGTAAATATTGACGAGCGCATTGCAAAGGTGCGTTCGTGTCTGGGCGGTGCAAACTGCGGCGCGTGCGGCTATGCCGGATGCGACAATTTTGCCGAGGCCGTCGTCAAGGGCGAAGCCAAGCCCAATTCCTGTCCGCCTGCGGGCGAGAAGGGCGCAAAGGAAATTGCCGCGATTATGGGCGTTGAAACGAGCGTAGAAGAAATGAAGGTTCCGCGCGTTTTGTGCTCTGGACGCGCCGGCGTTGCGTTTTCAAGGTATCGCTATGACGGCTACAGAAACTGCGCCGTGGCCGACGGACTTGCGGGCGGCCCCAAGATGTGCCGCTTTTCGTGCATCGGTCTTGGAGACTGTATGGACCACTGCGTCATGGGCGCGATCAGCATTGTGGACAAGTCGGAGGCCAAGCGGTCTTAGGAAGACAATTAGGAAAACCAACTCCTTGGCTCACAGAACGACATGGCTACGATCCGACTTACGGACTTGCGGGCGGCCCCAAGATGTGCCGCTTTTCGTGCATCGGTCTTGGAGACTGTATGGACCACTGCGTCATGGGCGCGATCAGCATTGTGGAC
>JAZSFI010000196.1:0-3898 GCA_045532135.1 Clostridia bacterium
AAAATCACCCGCTCCATGCCGTTTCCGCCTCCAAATATCGAACATACGTTCTTTTAATTCACATTATAGCACATATGTTCGATTGCGTCAACCGCCATTTTTTGTAAAAAGGTGCAGCGAAAACTTCCTGTCGCCTTTGAAAATGCAAAAAGACGACCCTTCATTCAGGTCGTCTTTCGCATAATGCGTGAAAAACACGCATCCGCTTTTGGTTTCTATTCTCCGATCAGCGCTTTGTTCACACTTTCAAAGCCCAACCGATTGACCGTGTCGTTAAAGCGTTCGCCCGTTATGCCGTTTTCCTTATAGAAAACGATCGCTTTTTCGATCACGTTCAAAACCTCTTCCTCCGATTCGAACAGCTTTGTAAGTGGTATTCCCCGTGCGCATTTTTTGCCCCATCTGCCGCCGATGTACACGCGATAGCCGTTTACATAGTGAACCGCACCGAAGGGACATTTTCCGCGGCAGCGTCCGCAGCTGTTGCACTCGTTTTCATTGATTGCGATTTTTCCGTCTTCAACCTGCACCGCCTTCATCGGGCAGCTGTTTTCCACCTGACACACCCTGCAGCCTCGGCAGGCGTCAAAATCGACAACCGGCTTCATCTGACCGATTACGCCCAGATCGTTGATATCTGGTTTCACGCAGTTGTTGGGACAGCCGCCGACCGCGATTTTGAATTTGTGCGGAAGGGGCGTTTTGTGATAGCCCAGATAAAAACGCTCGTGAATTTTAAGCGACAAGCCGAACGTATCGATAAGTCCGAACACGCAGGTCGTTCCCTTGCAGGAAACAATCGGACGGACAAGCGCGCCCGTTCCGCCGGTTTGAAGACCGAATCCGGCAAGATATTCGATCAGGGGTTCAATGTTTTCGTACTTCACACCCTGAATTTCCATCTGAAGACGCGAAGTCATGCACACCTCGCCCGAGCCAAATTTTTCGGAAGCATCGGCGATTGCACGATGCTCCGTGGCAGTGATCTTTCCGTTTCGCGTGATGACGCGCACATTGAATACATCCGGGAATCGTTTATCGCGAAGACAGCCAAGGCCTTTTACGCGCTTGATATCCTCCGCCGTTAAGGTTGCATTCGTACTCATTTTTCTATCCTTTTAATGCTTCAGCAGTCATGACCGCCGCATTTGTGTTCGCCGCAGTTGTGCTCGCCGCAGTTGTGTTCGCCGCAATCATGCCCTTCATGATGACCATGATGGTCGCATCTGGCATTGGGATCATAGGAAAGCTTGTTGGCGATAAACATGTTGACAGCCGCGTCCGCGTTTCCCTGAACGCCCGCATACAGGCGGATGCCCGCCTGCGCAAGCGCTGCCTGCGCGCCCGCGCCGATGCCGCCGCAGATCAGAACCTCCACCTTGTTGATCGCAAGCAGGGTTGCCAGCGCGCCGTGTCCGCTCGCCCCGGATTCCAGAATTTCGCTTTTTACGATCTTTCCGTTCTCGGTATCATAAATTTTGAACTGCTCGGTATGTCCAAAGTGCTGAAAAACTCTTCCGTCATCATAGGTAACCGCTATTTTAAGCATATTAAAGACCTCCGTTACACGTCTCACTTTGATAATTTTTCTGGTGGCGGGCAAAACACAGCTTCCCGCGTTTCCATTATAGCACATTTTTCTGCGTTTGCAATCATTTAAATTCAGACATTTTATCCTTGACATTCCTGCAAAAATTTGGTATCATGTAAATGTATGGTTAATTCATAAACATTTCAATAACAATCGAATGATTGGCTCGGGAGAGGCCGCAGACAGCGGAGCCGAAGGGGACTGCAGAAACTCTCAGGCAAAAGGACCGGGTCATGACGATGCTCTGTAAAAGTGGCGCAGCCACGCCGAAGGTGCAACCGGCTTTGCCGGGAATCTCTCAGGTGTTGAAAGCAGAGGCGCATGAATGCTCAAAGGGGTATTCATGCGCCCTTTTCTTGTTCATGAAACGAAAAAGGAGACGATCACGCATGTCTGAACTCAAGCGCACTCCTCTTTACGACGCCCACGTCGCCTTGGGCGCAACCATGGTGGATTTCGGCGGATGGGAAATGCCCATTCAGTATCCCGAAGGCATCCTCGCAGAACACTTGTATGACCGCAAAAAATGCGGCATTTTCGACGTTTCCCACATGGGTCGCTTTCTGATCGAAGGCCCGGACCGCGTAAAATTCCTTCAGCGCGTTCTTACCAGCAATGTCCTTGCGCTCGTTCCCGGGCGCGCGCAGTACTGCATCATCCCCACTGCTACCGGCGGCGCGGTGGACGACGCTTACCTTTATATGTTTGAAGAAGACAAATACATGCTGGTCGTAAATGCATCCAATGCCGAAAAGGACAAGGCATATCTTGCAAAGTTTCTCCCTGAATACGATGTAATCTTTACAGACGCTTCCGAAACCCTTTCCTCCATCGCCGTTCAGGGGCCTGAAGCAGAAAAGATCCTCAAAATCTTATCCGGCGGCTTGGAAATCACGGGCGATAAGAAAAATGACTTAAAGGAAATCACGCTTGAAGGCAAGACTGTCCGAGCCTCCAAAACGGGCTACACGGGCGATCCCATCGGCTGGGAGCTGTTTATTGACAGTAAGGACGTCGTCTGGCTCTGGAACCGACTGATCGAGCTTGGCGCAAAGCCCACGGGTCTTGGCGCGCGCGACACTTTGCGCCTTGAGGCCTCTCTTCCCCTGTATGGACACGAGATGGGTCTGGACGCCGCCGGAAAGGAAATTCCCGTGTTTGCGGTTCCGCTTGCAAAATTCGCCGTCAGCTTCGTCGAAGAAAAAGGCGATTTCATTGCCCGCGACATCCTTTTATCGCAAAAGGAGAACGGAACAGACAAAAAAATCATGCCCATCCGCCTGATTGACCGCGGCGTCATGCGCGCAGGCATGGACATCTATTTTGAAGGCAGGCACGTAGGCTGGGTTACGTCCGGCACGATGGTGCCCTACTATGAGTTTGACGAAGACGGAAACATCACCGAAAATACCGGTAAGCGCTCCATCGGCTTTGCCTATGTCGATTCCTCCGTTACCAAAAAGGACATCATCGAAATCGACGTTCGCGGCCGCCGCTTAAAGGCCAAAGGCGTCATCCGCCATCTTCTTCAGACCGAACCGCCGTATGCAAAAGCGGTTCTTCCCAAGTAAATCAAAGAAAAACACATATATTGGAGGTAACACGATGAATATCCCGAAAGATCTCAAGTATGCTGCTTCTCACGAATGGGTCAGAATCGAAAACGGCATCGCCGCCATCGGCATTTCCGATTTTGCGCAAAACGCGCTGGGCGATGTTGTATACGTATCCCTCCCGAACGTCGGCGATAAGGTAAAGGCCGGCATCTCCTTTGGTGATGTTGAATCCGTTAAGGCAGTTTCGGATTTGCTGTCCCCTGTTTCCGGCGTCATCTGCGAAGTCAATGAGGAACTGGCCGACGCGCCCGAAATGCTCAATTCCGACCCCTACGGCGCGTGGATCATCAAGGTAGAAGCCATCGAAGAGGAAGGCGAGCTTCTGGATGCAGACGCTTATGAAGCGCACTGCGCCGAGGAGGAATAAATAAATGGCAAGCTTCATTCCCGGAACACAGGAAGAACGGCTTGAAATGCTCAAATCGATCGGCCTTGAAAAGTTCGAGGACCTTTATAAAGACGTGCCTTCCGATATGCTTTTAAAGGACGGTCAGCTGAACATTCCCGAAGGAAAAAGCGAGATGGAGGTTTCCAAAATTGTTCGCCGGATGGCCGAAAAGAACGTAGTTTTCAAAACCTGTCTTCGCGGCGCGGGCGCATACGACCATTACATTCCTTCCATCGTAAAATACATTCCCGCCAAGGAGGAATTTCTGACCGCCTACACGCCGTATCAGGCCGAAATGAGCCA
>JAZSFI010000582.1:0-4727 GCA_045532135.1 Clostridia bacterium
CACCGGCGATTTTGTGCATCTCGCTGCCCATCCACATAGCGTCCTGAACCGATGCGCCCATTGCCATCAGCGCGCCGATCATACCCGTTAACACGTCGCCGCTTCCTCCCTTGGCCATGCCGCTGTTTCCGGAGGCGGCAAACAAATCGCGGTCGTCTTTCATGCACACGGTCGTTGCGCCCTTTAAAAGCGCATGCGCGCCTAATTCATGAAGCGCCATAAGATTTAAAACAGGATCGCTCAAATATGTTTTCAGCAATCGCTTTGCTTCTCCGGGATGCGGCGTCAGGCCATGATTTTTGTTAAGAAGCTTTTTAAGATCCTGACTTTGAGAAATAATGTTGATCGCATCTGCATCGACTACTGCCGGAAGACCGGATGTAAGCACGCATTCAATGACGCGCTTTGAAGCATTTCGTCCAAGACCCGGTCCGATCGCAACCGCCGTTTTTCCTTCCAAAGCCAGCTGCAGCTTGTCCTTTGCAGCATCCGAAACGACGCCGTTTTCCTCCTCAAGGGGAATGCACATCGCTTCCGGCACAATCGTCTGATAAATCGCAGCAATCGATCGGGGACATGCGATTGACACAAGCCCGGCGCCCATTCTGAAGGCCGCTTTTAAGCACATTGCCCCTGCGCCCGCCATCCCCAAAGAGCCCGCCACAATCAAAAGATGGCCGAAATCATTCTTATGCGCGGTTTTTCTGCGTTTGGGAAGCGCGCGCTTTATGTCGTCTTTTTCGATCAGGAAGCTATGCTTGTCCGGCAAATATTCTTCTTTAACGCCGATTGTTTTGACGATAATTTCGCCGGACATTTCTTTGCCTTCGCCAAGGAGATGTCCGCGTTTCATCCATTCAAAGGTTACGGTCGCATCGGCCTTGACGCACGCGCCCATGATTTCGCCGGTATCGGAATTTAGACCGCTTGGAAGATCGCAGCTTACAACGAGCGCGCCTTTTTCATGATCTGATTCGATTCGCTGAATCAAGGAAAGCGCCGTCTGATCGACATTTCTTGTTAGTCCTGTTCCGAACACGCAGTCCACCCATGCGCTGGGCGTGGGGAGAGAGGAGAGCGCGCTCATATCTGATACGGCGAACACCGTTTTCTTTGCAAGCTCATAGTTTCTGACCGCGTCTTCGGTTTTTGGCGGATACACCGTCAATACAATCGCGCGCCCGCCTTTTTTTGTGAAAAGACGCGCTGCCGCATAGCCGTCCCCGCCGTTTCCGCCCGCGCCGCAGGCAAAAATGCATGTTTTTTCGGTATCGCCCAGCTTTTGAACAAGCGTTTCCGTAAGCATCATTGCCGCGCGTTCCATTACGCTTATGGAAGGAACGCCGGACTCAAACAGTTTCTTTTCGCTTAGGCGCATCTCCAAAGCCGTTACAACCGGTTTCATAGTTCCATTCCTTTCTTTTACACATACCCCATAATGCCGCGGACGGACACGTCGCCCGCAATGAATGTTTTTTCGCCTTCGTCTGTCATAATGATAAGCGATCCGTCATCCAGAATATCCTTTGCAATTCCTTCGATCGTTTCAAGATCCGAAATCGCCTGTACGCTTTGCCCGAGCGTTGCAGACAGTGTCTTTACTTCACTCATAATCGCGTTAAGTCCGTCTTCTTCCCATACTGCGCGGTCTTCTTTATAGACGGCAAGGTAATTTTTCAGAAATTCCATGGGCGTAATCTTTATGCACGTCTCTTTTTCAATGCTTGACGCATAGGGGAGATTCGAAGGAAACTCTGTCCCAAGAAGATTTACGCCGATCCCAAGAACCGCATAATCAAGATACATGTCCCGCGCGCGCATTTCACACATGATGCCGCAGATTTTCTTCCCGTTCAATACGATGTCATTGGGCCATTTGATCCTTACATCGGCGTTTGTAAGTCTTCTGAGCGTTTTTGCAACCGAAAGCGCGCAGACGAACACGAGTCCGCTTGCGTGATACGCCAATATATCGCCTTCAGGTTTCACAAGGCAAGAAAACCATGCGCCCGCGCCTTCCCTTGAAAGCCACGTTCTGTCTTTTCGTCCGCGTCCTGAGAACTGCGAATCCGAAATACAGATCGTGTCGTCCTTTGCCGTGTGGGCGATTTCCTTGAGTCTCGTATTTGTGGAGTCACAGACGGAGTAATGGTGAATGATAAAAGAATCCACGGTATGCGTTTTAAAATCCATCTGAAGCGCCTCCTTTTTTTCATTATATCATATCTTACAAACGATGTGCAATTCGAATTTTGTTGCGATGAATCCAATTCTATGCTATACTCATAATAAATCAAAAAGGAGGGGCAAAATTATGCGGATTCTCTTTATAGACATCGATACCCTCAGACCTGATCACATGGGCGCGTACGGATACCCCAGAAATACCACGCCCAATATGGATGCAATCGCATGCGAGGGCACGCGCTTTGACTATATGTATACATCGGACGCTCCCTGTCTTCCGAGCCGGGCCGCGCTCATATCCGGCATGTTCGGCATACACAATGGGGCGGTCGGGCACGGCGGAACCGCTGCCGACCGAAGGCTGACCGGCAGAAGCCGCGATTTTATGGATCAAATCGATCTTAACAATTTCAACCGCATCTTCAGACGCGCGGGCATGCATACCGTTTCCGTATCCACCTTTGCAGAAAGGCATTCATCTTACTGGTACAATGCGGGATTTCACGAAATCTACAATCAGGGCGGCTGCGGAGGCGAAAGCGCGGAAAGCGTAACGCCCATTGCCCTTGACTGGCTCGACCGCAGAGGAAAAGACGACGACTGGTACCTCCATTTCCACATCTGGGACCCGCACACCCCTTACAGAGCCCCGGAGAGCTTCGGAAATCCCTTTGAAAATGATCCGGTTCCGACCTTCATCACCGAAGAAATTCTGAATAATCATCAATCCATTGCCTCCCCGCACGGCGCAAGGGAAATCGGCATGTACACAGATTCAGAAAACCCTGCGTTCCCGCGGCACCCCGGCTCCGTAAGGGACATGGCGGGCGTAAGGCGTTTGATCGACGGCTATGACTGCGGAATTGCATGGGCGGATCACGCGTGCGGTCAGTTGTTTGATAAACTCAAATCGCTCGGAATTTATGAAGACACCGCCATTATCATTACCTCCGATCATGGCGAAAACATGGGGGAATTGGGCCTGTATGCAGAGCATGCAACGGCGGATGAACCCACCTGCCATATTCCCATGATCATCAAGTGGCCGGGCGCCGAAGGCGGAAAAGTCGATACCGGTCTTCACTATCAGCTGGATCTTGCACCGACGCTTTCAGAACTTTTAAATGTCGCGCCTTCCCAAAACTGGGACGGGGAAAGCTTTGCTTCTTCCATCACAAAGGGCGAAAAAGCCGCCCGCGACTCGCTCGTTCTTTCCCAGATGGCGCATGTTTGCCAAAGAAGCGCGCGTTTTGATGACTGGCTGTATATGAGGACCATTCACGACGGATTCCACCTTTTTGACAAAGAAATGCTTTTCAACGTGAAGGATGATCCTCACGAATTAATCGACGTAAAGGAACAATACCCCGAAATCTGCGCAAAGGGCGCAAAGATTCTGCTTGACTGGACGGAGGAGCAGATGCTGACAAGCGAATCAACCGTGGATCCCATGTGGACGGTCATGAAAGAGGGCGGCCCGTATCATACAAACGGCTGGAAGGACAATTATGTAAAGCGCCTGTTTGAAACAGGGCGCGAAGAAGCTGCCCTCGCGCTTCAGAAGAAGGATTACCACACGAAATAACCCTTTACGCGTTTTCCCTTGACAAATCCGCCGCAAAGCAAGTATAATACCACGTGTTTGCGCGGGTATGGCGGAATTGGCAGACGCGATGGATTTAGGTTCCATTACCGTAAGGCGTGCAGGTTCAAGTCCTGTTACCCGCATGAATAAAAAGCACGCAGACAGAAGCACGCTCAGGCGTGCTTTTTATCTATGCTGCCTTGTAAAAAACGCAAAATCCACGCCTGCGTCGGGCACATTTTTTCGTCAGAGGAGGGGGAAACATGATTATCAGCGCAAGCCGCCGAACGGACATACCGGCTTTTTATTCCGATTGGCTGATCAATCGGTTCCGGGAAGGATTTGCACTTGTCAGAAATCCGATGAACCCGCGCCTCATAAGCAAGGTTTCTCTTTCAGATAAATATCTGGACGGAATTGTGCTTTGGACAAAATATCCGATTCCCATGTTGGACAAACTTCCGTTTTTCGATCGTTTTGCCTATTACTTTCAGTTTACCGTGACGCCCTACGGAAAAGATCTTGAGCCGAATGTGCCAAACAAGAAAGATCATATCATTCCTGCGTTTCAGTCGCTTTCCCGTTCCATCGGCCGCGAACGCGTAATTTGGCGGTATGATCCGATCGTGTTTACGCAAAAGTATTCTCCCGATTGGCATATTCGCTGTTTCGAAGAGATGGCAAAGCGGTTTTCCGGCTATACAGAAAAATGTGTAATCAGTTTTGTGGATATGTACAGAAATACCGCTTCCGGTATGAAGCCGCACGTCATCTATTCGCTTTCAAGCGCTGAACTCGTTGGGTTTGCAGAAAAACTGGCTGCCATCGGTCAGAAGTATCATATTCAGCTTGAATCCTGCGCTGAATCGATTGACCTTGAAAAAGCCGGGATCAAACACGGCCGCTGCATAGACCCCGAGCTTTTTGAGAAACTGCTTGGTTGCAGAATTGATGG
>JAZSFI010000573.1:0-3907 GCA_045532135.1 Clostridia bacterium
TCGATTGGAATTACGGCTGGACATAATCAAAGTCACTCCTTACGATCATTTGACCGAATCCTGAGAAGGCGAATGGCTGCCGGCATAATCCCGGATCATTTTGCGAACCATATTTCCGCCGACTTTGCCGGCATCGCGGGCAGAAATTTTTTCGCCGGGCGCGGGATTCAGGTTGATACCCAATTCCTTTGCCGTTTCCTGCTTTAGACGCGAAAGCCATTCGCCTTCTTTCAGCAGTTTTTCGGGACTTTTTTCGTGCATCCCGTTCACCTCCCGTTTCAGTCTGAACGTATTGTCTCACGCGGCGATTTTTTTATGACTGGTAAAATCAATCAGTTTGCGCTTAAAACAATATCGCCTTTTTGCGCAAGCCAGCTTCGGGCGCAGTGAACGAGCGTTTGTCTTGTTTCGTCGGATTCTTCGCGCTTCAGGATCTCCCTTGCAAGTTCGTGGGTCGTTTGGAGCATGGAAGCGTCCGTGTTCTCATTGAACAGATCGCCGATCATGGAGCCGGACTGGCGCGTTCCGAAGATTTCGCCGGGGCCGCGGATTTCCATATCCTTTTGGGCGATGATGAAGCCGTCGTTTGTGTCGCACAGGGTTTTCAGGCGTTCGCCCGAATCCGCCATTAAGAAACACCACGATTCACTGCTTCCGCGCCCGACGCGTCCTCTTAACTGATGAAGCTGGGCAAGACCGAAGCGTTCGGCGTTTTCGATGACCATGACGGTGGCGTTTGGAACATTTACGCCGACTTCAATGACGGTTGTGGAGACCATGATGCTGGTTTTCCCGGTGCGGAAATTTTCAATTTCAATGTCCTTGTCCTTAGGCTTCATTTTTCCATGAACGAGGCATACGGAAAGATCCGGGAATATATCGTTTTTCAGATTCTTGTAAAGGTCTTCCGCGCTCATTGCTTCGATGGCTTCGGATTCTTCAACGAGCGGACACACAAAATACACCTGCCGACCCGAACGGACCTCGTTTCGGATAAAGCCGTACATGCCTTCTCTTTTGCTTTCGGGCACGATGCGTGTTTTGACGCTTTTTCGCCCGGCGGGCATTTCGTCGATGACGGAGATGTCGAGATCGCCGTACAAAATGAGGGAAAGCGTTCTCGGGATGGGCGTTGCGCTCATGACAAGCACGTTTGCGCCTTCGCCTTTTTCGCTCAGCATGGTTCTTTGGCGAACGCCGAAACGATGCTGCTCGTCTGTGATGACGAGGCCGAGGGAGGAATATACGACGTCCTGCGTAATCAGCGCGTGCGTTCCGAAAACCGCCTGCCACTGCCCGGATGCGATGCTTTCTTTTGCCAAAACGTGTTCCTTTTTGGTCATGCTGCCGGTCAGAAGGCCGCAGGAAATGCCGAGCGGCTCGAGCATTGCCTTTGCGCTTTCATAATGCTGGTGCGCTAAAATTTCGGTCGGCGCCATCATTGCGCATTGAAAACCCTTTTTCGCCGCAAGATAAATTGCGCCGAACGCAACAACTGTTTTTCCGCAGCCCACATCGCCCTGAACAAGGCGAGCCATGGCGGAGGGCGAAATCAGATCGTTTGCGATTTCCAAAAGCACGCGCCTTTGCGCATTTGTGGGCGGAAATGGGAGAGTTTTGAGAAACTCGTCCGGCGAACCGGCGGGAATGGAAACGCCTTGTTTTCCGGTTGTCCGCATAAGGCCTGCAGCAATCTGGAAAAGAAGAAGATTTTCAAACGAATGCCTGTACAGCGCTTCCTGAAGCACGTTTGTGTTTTCCGGCTGATGGATGGAAAAGAGTGTGTCCTGCGCGTTCATCAAGGAAAAACGGTCGATGATTTCCTTTGGAAGCGTT
The DNA here is from genome assembly GCA_045532135.1 of Clostridia bacterium. Classification (GTDB taxonomy): domain Bacteria; phylum Bacillota; class Clostridia; order Christensenellales; family Aristaeellaceae; genus SFHK01. The sequence continues at coordinate 1,837 of JAZSFI010000573.1, forward strand.
TCATTGACTGTTCCGCGCACGGCGGAAAGCGCCTTGTCCATCAGAAGCTTGATGGTTTTCGGCTGAATGCTTCCGATGGCTTTGTACACGCTTTGAATGCCCTCTTCCGATTCGACGGCGGGAGAGGAAAGACACATTTTCCGGCCTTTCATTTCGGCCCGTCCGTATAAAAGCAGGCTTCTTCCGACGGACAGGTTTCCCTTCATCCACGGCTGGTTATACCAGACGCAGGTGATTTCACCTGTTCCGTCGGAGACGAGGCAGCGGGTGATCAAGAGGCCTTTTGCCCATGCCTGCGTCGCGGGAGAGGCAACCGTTGCGCGAACGGCATACATTCCGCCGCAGCGAATGTCCGAAAGAGGCGTAATGCGCGACAGATCGCGGTAGCCGACCGGAAAATGCATAAGGAGATCCCGCACGGTGAAAATGCCCGCGGCGTTTAAATCCATAAGCCGTTTGTCGCCCACGCCTTTTAAGTCGCTTATATACATGAAGAAGCTTTTCCTCCTTGCATGGCAATAAATCAGCGCGGACGTGCAATTAACGCCCCTACAGTTTGATGAACGCTCAAACATTATCGTAGGGGCAGTCATTGACTGCCCGCGCTGACTTATATGGATATCGGTTTATTCAACGGAAACCAGGTAATAGTAAAGGGGCTGACCGCCGCGCTGCAGTTCAACATCGCAGTCGGGATAGCGCTCTTCAAAGTCCGCCATCAGTTTAAGGGCGCGCTCTTCGGTGATGTCCTGGCCGTAGTAGATGGTGATCAGGCCGATTTCGTCCGTCATCATGGATTCAACCACGTCTTTTGCAACTTGCTCAACATCGCTTCCCAGAATGGAAATGCGGTTGTCGATCATGCCCATGATGTCGTTTTCGTGGATTTCAAGGCCGTCAAACACGGTGTCGCGCACGGCGTAAGTGATGGAGGCCGTGTGCACACGTTCGGCAGCTTCGGTCATCTCGCGAAGGTTTTCTTCACAGGATGCGTCCTCCGAGAAGGAGATTGCTGCGGAAATGCCCATGGGCACGGACTTGGTCTGAAGCACCATGACGTTTCTGTCGGTTAAAGAAGCAGCCTGCTGGGCGGCCAGAATAATGTTGGTATTGTTGGGAAGCACGAACACGTTTTTCGCGTTCGTTTCTTCGATCGCCTTGTGCAATTCGTCGATCGAGGGGTTCATAGTCTGACCGCCGTCGACGATCTTGTCTACATTGAGGCTCTTGAAAATCTCGGTGAAGCCGTCGCCGAGGGCTACGGTTACAATGCCGTATTCCTTCATCCTGGCCTTTTCGGCAGCCAGTTTTTCTTCCTGCATGCGGACGCGCTCTCTGTGTTCTCCGAGCATGTTGTCGATCTTGATTGCGTCCAGTTCTCCCAACTCCAGCGCCATCTGCAGCGCTTTTCCGGGATCGTTTGTGTGTACGTGCACCTTGATGACGGAAAGGTCGGAAATGACCAGCACGCAGTCGCCGATGCGTTCAAGACGCCTGCGAAGGCGGGTGACGTCGGCATCCTTGACCTCGGGTCTGGGATGAGAAACGATAAACTCGGTGCAGTAGCCGAAGGTAATGTCTTCAAGGCTTTCGTGGTCGTCAACGAAATCGCCGGGCAGCGCCTTGGCCGTGCCTGCGCCCTCCATGACGTTTTCAACGGGCGTGCCGGTGAGCGCTGAGAAGAAGCCGGCATAAATGACCATGAGGCCTTTTCCGCCGGAGTCTACAACGCCTGCCTGCTTGAGAACCGGCAGCATATCGGGCGTGCGCTTGAGGATTGCTTCGCCGCTGGCCATCAGATGAGCGAAAACTTCTACAACGTCGTCTTTGCCGGGAATAAACTTTTCAAGCTCTTCAGCAATCACGCGCGCTACGGTCAAAATCGTGCCCTCTTTGGGCTTCATGACGGCTTTGTACGCCGTCTGCGCGCCGGAACGCATGGCTTTTACAAGAAGCGCCGCGTCCATTTCGTCATGCCCTTCAAGCGCCTGGGCAATGCCGCGGAAAATCTGGCTTAAAATAACGCCGGAGTTGCCGCGCGCACCCTTGAGCGCGCCGCGCGCCACAGCGG
>JAZSFI010000403.1:0-1541 GCA_045532135.1 Clostridia bacterium
GGCGACTGACCCGAGAGACGGAAAAATCAAAATCGGCGCATGGGTACGCGAAAGCGTGGCGGGGCTCGGAACGCTCACCTATATCGATCCCCAAACCGGCGAATTTGCCGCGCTCGGCCATTCCATCAGCGACCCGGACGCAAGCATCTCTGTCCCGATTGCGGGCGGACAGCTTATGGATGCAAAACTCACGGGCGTAATCAAGGGTGAAAAGGGCGCGCCGGGCGAGCTTTCGGGCGCATTTTTAAATGGCGGCGCAGTCTTGGGCGAAATAAAAGAAAATGTGCAAAGCGGCATCAAGGGCACGTTTACAAAAGCCAATCTTTCCGATTACGTCTATTCAGGCCCAATCGAAACGGCGGATAAAAGCGAAGTGAAGACGGGACACGCAGAAATCCTCTCAACCGTAACGGAAACAGGCGTTGAGGTCTACGGAATCGACATCATTGCCATAGACGACAGCGAAAACGAAAGAAACTTTCTCATCCAAGTCACCGATCAGGCGCTTTTGAACCAAACCGGCGGAATCGTTCAGGGCATGAGCGGAAGCCCGATCATCCAGAACGGAAAGCTCATCGGCGCAGTCACGCACGTGTTTGTGAACGACCCCACGCGGGGATATGGAATTTTCATTGAAAATATGCTGGACGCGGCATAAAATGAAGGGGCTGTTTTTTGAAACAGCCCCTTCTTAATCCCATTCAGCCTGCTAAAATCCGCATTTTTTCATTGCGTCCACGAGATTTCTGGCATACAGCTCCATGCCGAGGCAGTTTGGATGGAGTTTGTCGATAAAATACTCCGGAAGATGCGGAACCAATGTGAATCCATCGACCACTTTTACATTCGGATATTGTCCGGCAATCTTTTTTACGTTTTCGCAGAAACGGACAAACACGTCGTAAGATTCCGGATGGTCGCCTCTCCAGAGCGGGCTTATGCACAAAACGGGCGTATCGCCGTAAACGTTTTTGAGACATTCGTAGTATTCTTCGACATCTTTCATCGTTTCAGAGCCAAACTGGTTTGTGCCCATGGCGATAATGATCTTATCCGGCGTATAGCCTTCCATGGGAACCATGGTGTTTTTGTCGTATATGTAGCCGCCGATACCCTGATTGAGAATATCGTAATTCAAAAGGCGGTTGGCGATGCTGACATAGGTGTGGGACGAGCGGAGCGGACCGAAGCCCTGCGTAATGGAATCGCCGATCCAGAGAACCTTTTCGCCCTTTACCGCCGGAATGAAATCGGCGTTGATTTCAAAATCCTTTATAAGAAGCGTTGCGTCCGCGGGAAGATAAATGACAACCTGCTTTTCGCCTTCATCAAGGTCAAAAGAGACGGTTCCTTCTTCTTCCATATCTCTGACATACCGGATGGCCTGCGCCATATTGTGTACATACAGCTCCACCGAATCCTCCGAGCCTTTCCAGATTAACTTATAGCCGAAGGAAATTTCCGTTGCAACTGTTGTGAATTCAAACGTTTTTGCGGTCGATGCGGATGCGCGGTCGCACCAGAAGGTTATGGGAGAATTT
>JAZSFI010000521.1:0-10376 GCA_045532135.1 Clostridia bacterium
CGTTATGCCGCCCAGAATTCCGCCGGCATGATTGGTTTTCGACCGAATGTTTCCATCTTCGTCAAAGAAGAATTCATCGTTGTTCTCACTTCCGCGCAAAACCGAAGCATGGAAGCCTTCTCCGAATTCCACGCCCTTTACCGCGGGAATTCCAAAAATCGCCTGCGCCAAACGGTTTTCAACGCCGTCAAACATGCTTTCGCCCAAGCCTTCCTTAACGCCTGTAACCGCGCATTCCACGATTCCGCCGACGGAATCCAAAGAAAGCCTTGCGTTTTCGATTTCAGAAAGCATTTTTTCGCCCGCAGCGTCGTTTATCACGGGAATGTTTTTTTCGCAGAGCCCGTCAAACAATTCTTTTTCGGGAAACACGGGAAAGCTTTCGTCCTTTACACCCGCAATTTCCGAAATATGTGCGCCGATGAAAACGCCCTTTCTTTCAAGAATCTGTTTGGCGATGCCACCCGCGATGCAGATGGGCGCGGTCAGCCGTCCGGAAAAATGCCCGCCGCCGCGCATATCGCAATTTTTGCCCCATTTATAGTATGCGGTCAGATCCGCATGCCCCGGGCGCGGGGTGTTTAAAAGGGCGGAATAGTCCTTGGATCGCTTGTCCTCGTTTTTGATGATGGCGCACATCGGAAACGCGCAGGTTTTTTTGTCCGTAACGCCCGACAGAAATTCGATCCTGTCCGCCTCCGCGCGGGCGGTCGAATGCTTGCCTTTTCCGCCGCGCCGCCTTTCCATAAAGCGCTCAAGCGCCTCCAAATCAATTTCCTCGCCGGCAGGAAAGCCGCTTACCACGCATCCGATGGCTTCGCCGTGGGACTGTCCGAAAATACTTACGCGAAGCTTATTTCCGAATTCAGACGACATTTGCCTTTCCTCCCGCCAAATTAAAATCTTCAAAAAAGCCCGGATAGGACTTGTTTACCGCCTGCGCGCCCAAAATGCGCGCGCCTTTTTCGCTGAAGCTGCCTGCAACCGCCGCCGCCATTACAATTCGATGGTCGTTTGCGCCGTCAACTTCTCCGCCGGCAAGCGCGCCCGTTCCGAACACGGTCAGCGTATCTTCCGTTTCCTCCGCATATCCGCCCAAGGACAAAATCAGGTTTTTCATGGTTTCAATCCGGTCGGATTCCTTGATGCGAAGTCTCGCGCCGTTATAAAACACGGTTTTTCCCTCCGCATACGCCGCGACTGCGCCGAGCGGCGCGATGAGATCGGGCGTTTCGCCGATGTCGATTTCGCAGCCATGAAGATTTCCGCCGGAAACGGTGACGGCATTTTCGCCCATTTCAGCCTTTGCGCCAAATTTTTCAAGCAATCCGACAATCGCCTTGTCGCCCTGCGGAGAATCGGGGCGCAAACCCGTAACGGTCAAAGCCTCTTTTGAAATCGCGCCCGCCGCGAGGAAAAACGCGGCGTTTGACCAGTCGCCTTCGATCTGCATTTTTCCCTTGGACGAAGGCGTCTGTCCGCCGGGCACAATGTATCCCGTCGGCGTTTTTTGATACGTGAGATGAAAATCGCGCATGGTTTCAAGGGTGATATCCACGTACGCCTTTGAAGCCAGATCGCCTTTAACCACAATTTCGCTGTCGCCCTTTAATAGAGGAAGCGCCATCAAAAGCCCCGTCACATACTGCGATGAAATGTTGCCCGGAACGGTAAATACGCCGCTTTTCATTCTGCCCGTGGCTGTCAGGGGAAGTTTTTCACTTGAAAATTCCGTTCCGCCTGCTCTCATGGCATCCATCAGATGCGTAAGCGGCCGCTCGGGCAGTCTTCCTGCGCCGGAAAAATGCGCTTTTTCGCATCTTGCCATGGCCACAGGCAGCAAAAACCTAAGCGTGGAGCCGCTTTCATTGGCAAAAAGATGCGCTTCTTCTTTTTCGGGTCCGGGAATTACGGTGATTTCATTTTTGCCTTTTTGGGTTTTTGCGCCCAAGGCTTCAAGGCAATTTACCGTTGCCCGGATGTCGTCGCTTCCGCCCACCAGAGTAAAGGTTGTGGGCCGATCGGCAAACGCTGCTAAAATTAATCGGCGATGCGCATCGCTTTTGGAGGCGATTGCGTGAATTGTGCCCAAAAGCGGAGAGGGCGAAACGAAGATGTTCATTAAAAGCCGCTCCTTTTTGCAGATGAACCTTCGGAGCAGGACGAAAAACGTCCCCTACAATAAGCCCAAAGAAACATATGCTTCAAATTCATTTGCCGGGATTTTTCGAATTTCACATTTTCCGATTTCCCTGGGAACGATGATGCTTAAATTCTTTCCTGCCATTTTTTTGTCGTTCAGGGAAGATTTGTAAATATTCCCTGCGTCAAAACCGCACTTCACGGGCAGATGGTTTTTTTCAAGCGTTTTTATGATTCTGTCCTTTGTCATTTCGTCCGTATCGCCCATTTTTGCGGCAGCGCGCGCGGCCATGGCAAGACCGACGGAAACTGCGTGCCCGTGGGGGATGGAAAAATCGCTCAGCTTCTCAACCGCATGTCCGTAGGTGTGCCCGAGGTTCAGAAGCTTTCGGTCGCCCGCCTCTTTTTCATCCCTTTGCACAATGTCGGCTTTCGCCTGCACGGCGCGGCGAACAATTTCGGCTTCGCGCTCCAAAGGGTTTTCATTTTCAAAAATCTCAAAAAGTCCGGGATCCGAAATCACGCCCATTTTTATGCTTTCGGCGCTTCCGCAGGCATAGTTTTCGACCGACAGGGTTTTAAAGGTATCGATATCTGTAATCACAAGGCTCGGCTGATGAAAAAGCCCCGCCAGATTTTTGCCGTTTTTGAGATCCACCGCCGTTTTTCCCCCGACAGAGGAATCGACCGCCGCCAGAAACGTCGTCGGAATCTGAACAAACGGGATGCCGCGCATGTAAACGCCGGCGGCAAAGCCCGCCATATCGCCGACCACGCCGCCGCCGAGCGCGACGACAAAATCGCTTCTGGTCAGAGGAATTTCGCTCATGAATTCAAGAATGCTTGATAGCGTTTCCATATTTTTGTTTTCTTCCCCGGCAGGAAAGGCGAACGGTCTGGGCGAAAAGCCGGCCTCCTTCAAGGACGAAAGCACGCATTCAAGATACAGTTTTTCAACGTTCGTATCGGTGATCACCGCGCACACGCCTGCCTTACGCACGCTTTTTATGCGTTCGCCCGCGGTTTTTAAAATTCCCCTTCCGATCTGAACTTCGTATTGCGGAAAAACGTTTACGAAAACGGAACACGTATCCATTTCAGTTGCCTCCCGCCTTCGTCTTGATTTCGCGCCCGTCCTTCAACAGCGCGCGCAGTCTGTCCGCATCCATGGTTTCAAGCGCACTTTCATATTCCTTCAGATTTTCAATCAGAAGATGGATTTGTCCCGACAGATAATCCGCATTCAAAAGAAAAAGCTCTGTCCACATGTCCTCGTCCATAAAGGCGACGCGCGTCATATCGCGAAAGCTTCCCGCGGAAAAACCGCGCTGGCGCAAAGCCTCTGGCGACTTGATATAGGCGCTGGAAGCGATGTGCGCAAGCTGGGAAGTGTAGGCGATAATGCGGTCGTGCTCGTCGGGCGTTGTAAAGACGACGCGGGCAAAGCCGATATCGGTAAACAGATTATTCAGATTTTCAAGCGTATCAGGCATGGCGTTTTTGCCGGGCGTCAGAATCATGGATGCGCCGACAAAAAGATCATCAGCGGCATTTTGGAATTTTCCGCGTTCCTTGCCCGCCATGGGATGTCCGCCGATGTATATTATTCCGGTTTCGCTTGCATATTTTTCCATTTTTTTCGTCACTTCGCGCTTTACGCCGCACATATCCACTACGCACGCGCCCTTTCGGAGTTCGGAAAAATGCTCTTTTGCCCAATTTATCGCAGCGACCGGGCGGATGGCAATCAAGACAAGATCCATGTCCTTCATGTTTTCATCCGTCAGCTTATCGTCAATTGCACCAGACAGGCGCGCAAGAAGCATGGTTTCATCGTTCAAATCCACGCCGAACACGCTGTGTCCCGTGCGTGTTTTTAATGCCTTGGCCAGCGATCCGCCGATCAAACCGAGTCCGATTACTGCGATGTTCATTTATTTACCCTCCTGCTGATTGAGGAAGTCCTTCAGCTCCAATGTCTTTTTCGCAATCACGCTGAAGACCTCCGGCGTGATGGACTGTTTTCCGTCGCAAAGCGCGTGCGCCGGGTCGTTGTGCACCTCGATCATGAGGCCGTCCGCACCGGAAGCAACCGCCGCCATCGCAAGAGGGAACACGAGGTCGGCCTTGCCGGTGGCATGGCTGGGATCGATCACGACGGGAAAATGCGAAAGCTTTTTAAGCGCGGGAACCGCCGCCAGATCCAGCGTATTTCGCGTATAGGTTTCAAAGGTGCGGATGCCGCGCTCCCACAGAATGATGTTTTCATTTCCTTCACTCATCACGTATTCCGCGCTCATCAGCCACTCTTCGTACGTTGCCGACATGCCTCTTTTCAGTAAAATGGGCTTTTTCTGTGCGCCAAGCTCTTTTAAAAGGTTGAAATTCTGCATGTTTCTCGCGCCGACCTGAATAATGTCCACATCGTCAAACAAATCCAGCTGACCGATTTCCATAATTTCAGTGACGATCGGAAGCCCGGTTTCCTGACGGGCGATTTTCAAAAGGCGCAGACCTTCCTTTCCGAGACCCTGAAACGCATAGGGCGATGTACGCGGCTTGAACGCGCCGCCGCGAAGCACGGTTGCGCCGGCGGCCTTGACGGCTTTTGCAACGCCCACCATCTGCTCCTCCGTTTCAACAGAGCAGGGCCCCGCAATCAAGGTAAGATTGTTTCCGCCGATTTTCGTAACGCCTGCCACGTCCACCACGGTGTCCTCCGGATGGAATTTGCGGTTTGCATTTTTATACGGCTCCTGAACGCGCTTTACGTTATCAACAATATCAAGCGCGCTGATCAAATCCATATCGAGCTTTGAGGTGTCGCCGACAAGACCAAGAATCTGGTGGCTGTTTCCTACGGATTCATGGATACCGATGCCTTTTGATTCGATCCATTTTTTGAGATTTTTAAGCTGCTCCGGATTCGGATTGGATTTCAGGATAACGATCATTGTTTTTCCCCCTCAAACAAAAAACCTGCGACCGATCAGGCCGCAGGCGATTGCATCTAAAGTTTCCACTCAAAAGCTTTCTCGCTCGTTTTTGGCCTAACCGCAAATAACCTTACCGCAAAAGCCGGTAAAGCTAAAATAGCAATAATAGGCGTAACGGGCAATCAGCATCATGAAAAATAATTCCTTTCAAAAAGAATTGTATGTATTATAGCACGAGTAAAACGTTTTCGCAAGTAGTAAATTCAGAAACTGCAAATTTTTTCTTCATCTGCAAGCATTTTTGCCGTTTATGCCTTTTTTGAATCTCATAATTCGCATTTTTGAAAATTTCTTCCTTCCATTACTGTTCTTTTCCTTTGTCGCCGAACGCTTCAATCGCCCATTCAACATCTTTCATCTCCGGCTTTTTTTGACCGCGGGAGGAACATGCGCCGATGGAAAGTTCGACGATGTTTATTGCGCTTCGCCCGTTCAAAGCATTTTTTCCGATTCGAATGCAGATATCCCGCGTGAGATCGATGTTTGCGCTTTTTGCCGCCATGCGGGCAATGCGGGCTTTTTCTTTGGCTGAAAGCGGCGAAAAAACAATTTCCACTGCGCGCGACCTGAGCGCAGGCGGAAGCTGATCGGGATTTTTCGTCGTAGCGGCGATCAGTCGAAAATCCGCAGGCAGCCCTTTTTCAAAGGCAAAGCGCGTATATTCATCCATTCCTTTCAAGTTTGCATCAAAATATGCGCTTTCAAACCGGACAACGCGATCCTCCATCACCTTTAAAAGCCGCATCATTTCCATCGGATGCATTTCTCCGATTTCATCCAAAAACAAAACCCCGCCGTGTGCGCGCGTAACCGCGCCCTCCTTGGGCTGCGGAATGCCATTGAATCCCTTTTCACCCGCGCCCTGATAAATGGGATCATGAACGCTTCCGATCAAAGGGTCGGCAATGCCCCTTTCGTCATAGCGGATCAGGGATGCATCCATCTCAATAAAAGGCGCATCCTTCAAAAAAGGCGTTCCGGTACTTTTTATCGCTTCCTGAAAGATCAGCCGCGCCGCCGTCGTTTTCCCGACCCCCGGCGGACCGTATAAAATCACATGCTTGGGATACGGACCGAAAAGCGCCGCCTTTAATCGAAAAAGCCCGTCCGCCTGACCGACCATTTCACAAAGACTGTTCGGCCGCGCGCGCTCGCCAAGCGGTTTTGAAAGCGACACAGAGCGCATCTTCTGAAGATGCGCAAGGCGCATGTGATCCGTTTTTGCGCCGGCCTCCCTTTTCGGAACGAGCCTTGAAATAAAATATGCAGACATGATCAGCATCGAAACAATCTGAACCACGGACACAAGAATTTCCATAAAACAAAACCGCCTCCCCTACTATATGCGGGAGGCGGCGTGGTTTTATGCATAAATATCGCAAATTTAAACGAAACAGCGCGCTTTTTTACAGGCCGATGGACTTCAGATATTCGATGCTCATCTTGCAGGCCTCAAGCGGCGGGCGTCCGACGGACAGATCCTGCTCGACGATGAACCAGTCTGCGCCGGATTCCAGACCCGCTTCAACGATCGCGGGTACGTTCTGGCAGCCATGTCCAACGGGACGGAACTCAAAAGCAATCTCATCGGGAGAAGCGGAATCGTCTTCCATGCCGATCAGCGCATAAGGATTCTTGCCGCCCTTTACGCCCACATAGTCTTTCAGATGCACAACCGGGCAGCGGCCAGCATATTTGCGGACGTAGGCTGCGGGGTCTTCGCCTGCGTATTTTACCCAGCAGGTGTCGATTTCGGTCTTCAGGGTGCATTCGTCGATGGCCTGATAGATGAAGTCGAGGCCGTAGGTGCCGGAAATCTTCACGAACTCGAAATCGTGGTTGTGGTACAGAAGCTGGATGCCCGCTTCCTTGCAAAGTCGGCCGAATTTGGCCATTACATTCAGCGTCTGAGCGAACTTCTCGCCGCCGGGACGGCAAAGATCGTCCGTGTAGGGAACGGCGATGTACTTTACGCCGATGGTCTTGTAGTCGGAAATGGTCTTGAACATGTCCTGCTCAATAACAGCCAGCGGCACATGCGCGGAAATTCCGATGATGCCCGCGTCATCCAGCGCCTTTTTGATTTCCTCGGCGGTATAGTTATACATGCCGGCAAACTCTACGCCGTCATAGCCCAGCGCCTTCACATGTTTGAGAACGCCGAAAAGATCCTTCTCCGCTTCCTCTCGCGCAGAATAAATCTGATAACCGATCAGCGCCTTTTTCATAAATGAAATCCTCCTTATGGAAAAATATATTTTTCTGGATTAAGTGTACTAAACCTTGCCCGGATCGTCAATGGGGTTTTGTGCTGTTGTTGGGACGATTTATGCGAAAAGCATCGTGTTTACCGATGTTTGTCAAAAAACTCCATATACGCTTTCCAGTCATGTCTGGACAAAAAGTGGGTTCCTTCTCTCAGCTGATAGCCGACAAATCCGTCAAATCGCTTTTCGCCGGGCTCAGGCGCTTTTTCGATGCCGCCCGAAAGGCCGCTGAAGCCAAGCATTTCATATGCTTCGCCTGCAAGATATGCGCCCATCCATTCGCTTTCGGGGTCAGCCCATTCGTCCTCAGTTGCGCTTCCAACGCACAAAAGGCGGGGCGCGACGAGCGCAAGCAGCTGATGCTGGTCAAAGGGCATATTCTCTTCGTTATCAACATACTTCTGATAATTTGTACAGAACCAGAAGGGGAATTTTTTCGTAATATGAACGACGTGTTCGCCCTTTTTGCCCCGCGTGACCGCTGCGCCGGAGCAGCCGGAATCGTTTGAAACGACGCCTGCAAATCTTTCATCCTGAACGCCGCACCAGACGGCGGTTTTTCCAAGGCGTGAATGGCCTGCGACATAGATTCTGTCTTTGTCAATCCCGCAAAGCGTCTGGATATAATCCATCATGCGGCTGGCCGCAAACGCCCACATGCCGATTTTTCCCCAGTCGCTTCCGTCGTTTCTTCTGGGATACATTTTTGCAATGCCGCTTTCGAAATTATCGTCCGTATCCTTTGTCACATCGTTGTAATTCACAATGGCAAGCGCATAGCCGCCGTCGATGATTTCCTCAATCGGCAGATAATGTCCAACGCCGTAGGGCGTAAAGGATATGTATAAAAACAGGGGAACAGGCGCATCGGAAATTGGAATCACCGTGTCAAAGGGGAAGGTAAATTCGCCCGTCGGCGTATCAAATGTAAGTTCAACGAGATTATGAACCGCTTTTCCGCCCACGGAGTCATGCTGTTTTTTTACGTTCCAGCGTACATTTTCGCTCTTTTCGGGCGTAATTCCGTATTCTTCCCTTTCAAAAAGCGCGATCATTTCCTTTCGGTACGCGTCCCAGTTTTCTTTTGTAAGGGAATCCGGAATGGTTTTGGGAAGATTTCTTCTCTTGATTTCGTTAATCATTTCTTTTTTCCTCTTTCTATATCGATATCCACCAGCAAACGCCGAATTGATCAATAACGGTTGCGCAGTATTCGCTCCATGGAAGCTCATGAATGGGTTCAAGCACTACGCCGCCCTCAGACAGCACGGAAAACGCGCGGTCTACCTTCTCCCTTGACCCCATCTCAAACACATTGAACGTCATGGTGTCCCACTTGTTTTTATGAACAACCTGAACATCGCAGGGATTTTTCGCTTCGGCGAGAGCCAGAAAACCTTCGCCGTCCACAGACAATTCGCAGTGCTCGTACGCATCCTTTGTTTCATTGAAAAACTCGCGCGTAATACAAGCCCCAAATGCCCGGCAATACATCTCCGCCGCCTTAAAGCTGTTTTTCACATACACCTGATTGTAGTTTTTCATTCTGTCACCTGCTTTTCTTTCATTATATCATAAATTTCGCTTTCTATCGCACTTCTTTTGCATTGAAGGACAAACTTTTTCATCCTTGAAAATCACAATAAACCCTGTTATACTGAAATCAATAAATTCCCATCGGAGGCGCGTATGGCCAAGACAAAATATCCGATCAACAAAGAATTTTTCCCGTTCAATCTTTTTGCGCCGCCCATGAGCCGCGCATTTGTCCTTCTTGCGCAAAAGGGCATGAAAACGCCGAAATGCATCTATAAAGATCCTGCGCTCGACGTTGAAAAACGCAAAATTCCGGGTTATGAGGGCGGCGAGATCGAGATTTTTATCTTTTCGCCCAAGGGCATTTCCTCGCCCGCGCCGTGCCTCGTCAATTTTCACGGCGGCGGATTTGTGTTTGAAGGCTATACAAGTCATTATAAAATGGCCATGGCGTATGCAAAGCTCGCCATGTGCCGCGTGGTCTATGTGCGCTATCGCCTTGCGCCGAAATTTCCCTTTCCTTATCCGCAGGAAGATTGCTATGCGGCGCTGAATTGGGTGCATGCCAACGCCATATCGCTTGCCATTGACCCTGACAAAATCGCCGTAGGCGGAGACAGCGCAGGCGGCACGCTTTCAGCAGCAGTTTGCCTGATGGCGCGCGACCGAAAATCAAAGATAAAGCCTCTTTTCCAGATGCTCATCTATCCGTGGCTGGACGACAGAAACGACAGCGAATCCAACCGCCTGTTTACCGACACGCCCATGTGGAACTCAACGCTTTCCAAAAAAGTCGGCCCGATCATCAATCCAAATCCGGAAAATACGCCCATTTCCTATCGTTCGCCCGCGGAAGCGGAAAACCACAAAGATTTGCCGCCCGCATATATCGAGGTCGCCGAATTTGACTGCCTGCGGGACGACGGCATCCTGTACGCAGATCTTTTGCGCGCGCAGGGCATCCCCGTCGAGCTTCACGAAACCACGGGCACCATGCACGGCTTCGACACCGTGTTCAACGCCCCGACCACGCAAAAAATGATTAAGACACGCGCCGAATATCTGTCGCGTGCATTTTACCAGAGGAGTATATAATATGAAGAAAATCATCGCCGTCAACGCAAGCCCCCGCTCGGAATGGAACACTGACATTCTCGTCCGCGAAGCCGCACAAGGCGCAATAAGCGCGGGCGCACAGGTAGAATTCATCGATCTATACAAGCTTAAAAGCTTTAAAGGCTGCGTATCCTGCTTCGGCCGCAAAAACGAAGCGCGCCCGGGCGCATGCCAATGCAAGGACGATTTAGCGGAAGTCCTTCAGAAAATCCGTGAAGCCGACGGCCTCATCCTCGGAAGTCCCGTGTATCTCGGCGACGTCACCTCCGCTCTGCGCGCGCTTTTTGAAAGGCTCGTTTTCCCGTATATCACCTACAAA
>JAZSFI010000455.1:0-5776 GCA_045532135.1 Clostridia bacterium
ACGGCTGGGAATTCCTCTTCTTAGGCGCAAACATCGACGCTATCGAAACCGCAGGCCATTTCGGAATCGACGCCGACCGCGCCGTAAACTACCGCTCGGACAAAAAAGGCACCGCCCTTAACTACGAGGTTTTAAGCGAAGCCATTTCGTCTGTCCGCGCAAGCAGGCCGCTTCAAAGCAACTGGAAACAGCGGATCGATGAAGATTATGAAAGCAGGAAATACGTTAAGCACCATTAGAAATGTGCAGGGTTAGAATGCGCATACCTGCGTTCGTTGCCAAATCAGGATTGATCATTTATTATCGAAGCTTTTTCGACAAAAAAAGCACCAGTTCATCATCATTACAGCAGGGCGCATACTGCTCCAACTGTTTTCCTTGATACCAAACTCCACTGCCATCGGGAATATAGCCACGCTTGACATAGATTCTTTGCGCCGCGCCATACCCTGAATGAACGCCGACCGCCAAGTATACGGCATCAGATGTTTTTGCCGCTTCCCGTTCTGCAACATCCAGAAGCTTATTCCCGATTCCTTTGTTGTGAACATGGAAAAATACTGTCAAATCAACAATTTCCGGATATCCCATGTCTGCCAAAGGCCCTTCTGTTGGATTCATTACCAAAGTACAAAGTCCGGATACCTCACCTTCATACACCGCAATGAATACCTTTCTTTTCTTCTCATTTTGTTCCTTGTAATAGTTTTCATATGTTTCTAAGACCGGATGCCATCCGTACGACAGATAGGTCTTATATATCTTTTCAGCATCATCAATTTCCATATTTCGAATTGAAAGATTACTGTCTGTATAGTACACCACAGTCGTGTTCTCCCCCCAGACTTTAATTTGCAGGAACCATTCTATCACGGTATCAAAAAACCAGCAAGCCTTTATCCATCCGGCTTGCTGGTTTTTTTGATCTCCCATTATGAGTGAAGGTTTTCGCTTACTTCAGCGTAATAATCACTCTGCGGTACGGTTCTTCGCCTTCGGAATGGGTCTGAACGTAGGGGTGATTCTGAAGGGCGGAGTGCATAACGCGTCTTTCGTAGGGGTTCATGGGCTCGAGGACTACGCGGCGGCCGCTCTTTTTTGCGCGGTTGGCCATGCGCAGGGCGAGCTTTCTGAGGGTTTCTTCGCGCTTTGCGCGATAGTGTTCAACATCGATGGAAACGCGGGTGTATTCGCTCTTTTCCTTGTTGACGGTTAAGCTGGTCAGGTACTGGATGGCGTCCATGGTTTCGCCGCGGCGGCCAATGAGTACGCCCAGCGTATCGCCGGTCATTTCGACGGTAATGTGGTTTTCTTCTTCGAGCATGCGGATTTCAACTTCAACGCCCATGAGTTTGGTCACGTTGGAGAGGAAATCATAGGCGCGCTTGCCGGTTTCAGAAAGGGAATCCACATCCAGCGGGGGAAGTTCGGGCTTGGCGGGCGCGGGCTCGGCCTTTTCCTCGTTCGGGGTTTCGGCGTCTTCGCTTACCTCGGCGGGCTTTTCCTTCTTGGGCTGGCGGGTTCTTTTGCGGGCAGGCTTTTCGCTCTTGGGCTCGGCCTTTTCCTCTGCGGGAGCGGCAGCTTCCTGAGTTTCTTCCGCTGCAGGCGCTTTTTCCTCGGCGGGCTTTTCAGCCTTGGCCTTGGGCTCTTTCTTTTCTTTGGGCTGCTGAGCCTTTTCCTTGCGGGCAGGCTTCTTTTCGCTTTCGGAGGTCTGAGGGTTCAGGGAAAGGATAGGCATTTCAAAATCGAAATCGGGATCCTTTTCCTTTACGGTGATTCGGACGCGGGCGAGGCGGCCGAACATGCCGAAAAGTCCGGTGGAACCCTTGTCGAGTACTTCGTGGGTTACTTCGCTGATGTCGCAGCCAAGTTCCTGAAGACCCGCTTTCAGGGCTTCTTCAACGGTCTTTCCGCTACTTTCGATGGTTCTCAAGGCTGAATGGCCTCCTTTTCGGTGTCAACGATCGGGACGGCTTTGGCGTCCAGATACTTATTGATGGCAAAGTTGGTTACGATGCTCCACAGGTTTACAAATACCCAGTAGGCGGCGAAGGCGGCGGTGGAGGACAAGCAGATCCATACGGAGAAGATGGGGAAGAACCACTTCATGAACTTGCCGTTGGCAGCATTCTGAGTGCTCTCAGAAGCAATGGCGGTTTTGGATCCGCCGGCGTTCATGAGCTTGGTCTGCAATACCTGGGTCACACCGGCCAGAACGGGCAGAATCAGCCAGCCGTTGACGTAAACCGACCAGTTGGTGGGAATTCTGATGGGGAGCATGTTAAAGAGAAGGTTGAAGCTGAAGTAGTCGCAGTGCGCGGCGATGGCGGCGTCGACATTGGACGCAAGCTCGCCCGTGTTGGCGGCGTACTGTTTCAGAACCTCCATCATTTCACCGCTGAGCACATCCTTGTTCTGGTTAATCAGATTGGAAAGCTCCTGCATGGTGGGGATGATGGTCTTGGAGAAGGAGTCGGGCTGGAAAACATTCTTGACCCACAGCCAGCCGTCGGTTGCGCCGAAGGAAGAAATGTCGCCGTTTTTCAGGGCGTCGAGAAGAGGCTGCGCATTCTCAAGAGAGATGAACCCTTCCGCGTCCATGAGGTTTGCCGAAATCCAGTTATACATCTGGGTCAGCTGAAGCTCAGCTGCGATGTTGCGCATAGCGGCGAACATGATGAAAAGAACGGGCAGCTGAATCAGCATCGGAAGGCAGCCCGAGAGCGGGTTGACCTTGTTCTTCTTATACAGTTCGCTCATCTTGCGGTTGAGCTTTTCCTGATCGTTGCCATAGCGCTTTTTGAGTTCTTCCATTTTGGGGTTCAAAGCGGTCATGGCGCGCATGGACTTTCTGGACTTGATGTCCAAAGGCAGCAGAACTGCCTTGATCAGAAGGGAAAAGATGATGACTGCCCAGCCGTAATTGCCGACGATCTGGTTAATGCCGGTGAGCAGGTTCTCGAATAAACCGGTCATGATTGCGTGTCCTCCTACGATCGGTTGCGGATAAAACGCTAAGGCACGGGATCGTACCCGCCCTTATGAAACGGATTGCAGCGCAGGATTCTGCGCAAAGCAAGGTAACCGCCCTTAACTGCGCCGTACTTTTCCACCGCCTGCATGGCGTATTCCGAGCAGGTAGGCGTAAAGCGGCAGCTTGGGGGCAGCATGGGGCTGATTTCCCGCTTGTAAAAGCGGAGAATCATGAGGATGCACTTTTTCGGAATAGAAGAAATCTTCATGATTCTTCCTTAAAAAGACCCGCACGCGCAACCAAAGAGCGCATCTGGCCTGTGAGCGACGCATGCGATGCGCCGGCGGCCGAAACGCGCGCCACAAAGATATATTTGCCCTCTTTAAGCATGGATCTTATCATCCTGAAATCCTCGCGCATATAGCGGCGAAGGCGGTTTCGCGTGACCGCATTTCCCACCTTGGAGGATGCGGAAAAGCCCACTCTCAAAGTCTTGGCATTTGTATACACCAACACCATATACCGCGAGGGAAAGCTTTTGCCCTTGCGGTATACGTATTGATAATTCCGGTTTTTGCCGAGGCTGTACTGCTTTCGGCCCAGACGGAACGGATGCGCGGCTGTCACTTTTATTTCCGAAATCAGACGGTCAGGCGCTTGCGGCCACGGAGACGGCGAGCCTTCAGAACGGCGCGGCCGGCCTTGGTCTTCATGCGGGCACGGAAACCGTGAACCTTGCTTCTCTGGCGTTTTTTGGGCTGATAAGTTCTGAACATGGGGTCTACTTCCTTTCTTTGTTCGCCCGTTTCGGGCGTCGCGGTCGAATGCCGTTCGCCGCATGGATGATTTTCGCCATCATCCTATTTGAATCGCCTGCGGAAACCTCATCTGTCCGCGGGCAGGCATTCCAAAAGACAACTTCCTAAGTATAAAGGAATGAACGGGCGTTTGTCAAGCGAATCCAGTTAGATTGTGTGTAATAATTCCGTCACAAAAACGGCGAAAAAACGAAATTTAACGTACACCCCGAAAAATTACATTTCAAAACCATAGTTCAATTGGAAATTAACCTGTGAACACGCCAAAAACCCACCGAATTGTTTGCCAAATTCAAAAAAATGGTATATAATATATGCTGATATGAATCGGGAATTTTTCCGGAACGATTCGAAATAATTGTTTGGAGGATTATGGATATGGCTATCATCGACAGAATCATGGCCAAAGCTCAGGCGAACGTGAAGCACATCGTTCTTCCCGAAGGCGAAGAGACCAGAAACATTCAGGCTGCTGCGAAGATCGTAAAGGCCGGCATCGCGAAGATCACGGTACTCGGAAACCCCGAAAAGATCAAGGCCGTTGCCGCCGAGACGAATACCTGCCTGTGCGGCGTTGAGATCGTCGATCCCGCTGCCAGCGAGAAAACCGCCTCTTACGCAAACGCGCTTTATGAGATCCGTAAAAATAAGGGCATGACCGAAGAAGAAGCCGCCAAGAAGGTTTTGGATCCCATGTTCTACGGCGTTATGATGGTCAAGCTTGGCGACGCCGACGGCCTCGTATCCGGCGCCATCCACTCCACCGGCGACATGCTGCGCCCTGCGCTTCAGATCATCAAGTGCAAGCCCGGCATCAAGACCGTATCCTCCTGCTTCCTGATGGAAAGCCCCATCGAAGAGTACGGCGTCATGATCTTTGCCGACTGCGCCGTTATCCCGAACCCCACAGCAGAAGAGCTCGCCAACATCGCCGTTGCCGCCGCCGAATCCGCAAAGAGCCTGGGCGAAATCGAGCCCAAGGTTGCCATGCTCTCCTTCTCCACCAAGGGAAGCGCAAAGCACGACAACGTAACCAAGGTTCAGGAAGCGACCAAGCTTGCCCACGAGCTCGCGCCCGAACTCAAGCTCGACGGCGAACTTCAGCTCGACGCGGCCATCGTTCCCGAAGTCGGTCAGCTCAAGAGCCCCGGAAGCGAAGTTGCAGGCTATGCAAACGTTCTGGTCTTCCCCGACCTTCAGGCCGGCAACATCGGCTACAAGCTCGTTCAGCGCTTGGGCAAGGCCGAAGCCTACGGCCCGATCCTTCAGGGTATCGCCAAGCCCTGCAACGACCTGTCCCGCGGCTGCTCCGTGGACGACATCGTTGCCACCGTCGCTATCACCGCCGTTCAGGCGCAGTAAGGCTTTAAAGGAGACATTATAATGAAGATTCTCGTTATCAACGCCGGTTCTTCCTCTCTGAAGTATCAGCTTTTTGACATGGACGACAATTCCGTTATCGCCAAGGGCCTTGCTGAGCGCATCGGCATGGAAACCGGCAAGCTCACCCACAAGTACGGCGAAGGCACCAAGCAGGAATACGTCGTTGAAACCCAGTTCAAGGATCACACCTCCGCCATCCAGCTCGTTTTGGAAGCGCGCGTTGACAAGGATCACGGCGTAATCGCGGACGTAAGCGAAATCGGCGCGGTAGGCCATCGCGTTCTGCACGGCGGCGACAAGTTCACCGCATCCTGCATCATCGATGACGCCTGCAAGCAGGCCATCAAGGATTGCATCCCTCTGGGCCCGCTCCACAACCCCGCCAACCTCATGGGCATCGAAGCCTGCGAAGCCGTTATGCCCGGCGTGCCCAACGTGGCTGTGTTCGACACCGCTTTCCATCAGACCATGCCCGCCAAGGCCTACATGTACGGCGTTCCCTATGAATACTATGAGAAGCTGCATGTCCGCCGCTACGGCTTCCACGGCACCTCTCACCGCTATGTGAGCAAGCGCGCCTGCGAATTCCTGGGTCTGGACC
>JAZSFI010000057.1:0-8162 GCA_045532135.1 Clostridia bacterium
CTGCTCCACATATTCAGCATACGTGAGCGCGTTTTCTGCGTTCATAATTTTGCGGCACTCAGTATCGGCAATGCCTGTTTCCTCTCTTCCAACAGCCCTTTGGAAAAGCTTCACAGCCTCTTCCGTCCTTTTGTCAAACACGCCGTTTGCCGATTCAAAGTAATATCCAAGATCCAGCAGTCTTCTTTGAAGGAGAAGCACCTGATGACCCACATCGTCCCGTTTTACGGTGATTTCGCTCATCTCAACGGTAAATTCATCCATCGTTACGCATTCGCCGGAATTCAAAAGCAGCCTCGTCGCTTTATCAGCGCTTCCCGTCGTCTGAATGCCGTTGGCAAGCTGAAAAAAATAAACCGCTTCGGAAAGCTCGTGGGTAAACTCGGTATCGATAAGACCCGTATAGAATCCAAGATCGGAAAGCTGTATTTTAACCGTTTCTACCGCCGGAGCGATATCGCCTTCATAAAGCGCGCTCACCGCATCCAGTGCAATGGCTTCGGAATAGGACAGCGCCTTCCCCATTGCGAGCATGATGCGCATGTCGATTCCGCATTCACCGTTTTGCTCAAGTCCGTTCCATTTCTGAAATTCATACACTGCATCCTGCGTGTTTTTTCCGAATTTTGCAGAGCAATCGCCCGTGAAATAGCCAAGTCGGGCAAGCTCCAGCTGAAGCATCTTTACCTGCGAACCGGTATCGCCGTATGCAATCGTAATCTTTCTGTCGTATTTATTTAAGTCAATGCTGATGGGCGAAACCAAAACAGA
Source organism: Clostridia bacterium (assembly GCA_045532135.1). Lineage (GTDB taxonomy): Bacteria > Bacillota > Clostridia > Christensenellales > Aristaeellaceae > SFHK01. Next base: position 772 of record JAZSFI010000057.1, read on the forward strand.
AAGCATATTTCCATCTGCAACGCCGGTAACAGGCAGATTATTGATCAGCTGAAAAAAGCAAACCGCCGTTTGAACGCTTTCATCGAATTCTTCCGTGACGCTTCCCTCAAGATAGCCTTTTTCCCAAAGCAGAGTCTGAAGACGCTTTACCTGTTTACCTTTGTCGCCGAGTTCAAAGGTATACTCCATATACTCAAGCGTTCTGGCAGAATCGATGTATGCTTTTTTATCGATTGCTTCTTCGCTTTTCATCTTTTCAATTGTCTCAGGATCAGCAAGCCCTGTCTGCGTCAGGCCGTTGGCTTTTTGAAAATTCCGAATTGCCAAAGCCGTTTCACCGCCGAAATAGCCGTCAATCTGATTCGTGTAATAGCCCAGCTCTTTAAGGCGCGTCTGCATCAGAACGATGTCGTCTGTCTGCTTTCCATAGGTAATCATCCCTGCTGCAAAGGCAGTCGCAAAGGTTGACGCAAGTATCAAAAGCAGCAGCATCCAAGCAATTATCCATGTCGCTTTTTTCATATAAAGAATCTCACATCGCCTGATGGGCGTTCATCTCCATATTATTCTATCTTAATTTTACTACACTTTCTTCGTTTTGCCAATAGAGAAATCTTGAGTTGCCGTTTCATCTTGTTTAAATTCAAATTGACTCAACAAAAAAAAGAAACGACATGGAACAATCCCCTGTCGTTTCTTTTTTAATGGTTCACCCGTTTTGTTCAGAAAACTGAATTATTCCTCAACGGGAGCGCCAACGGGGCAAGCGCCTGCGCAAGCGCCGCAGGAAATGCAAGCCTCAGCATCAATGACGTACTTACCGTCGCCGGCAGTGATCGCGCCAACCGGGCACTCTGCCTCGCAAGCGCCGCAAGCAATGCAAGCATCCTTAATAACGTAGGCCATGGGGACACCTCCTATAATATAGATAATCTTATTATACCACACTTTACTCAAAATGCAATTGTTAATTTGCAATTTTTATGATATCATTCAACCATAAATTCAAGGGAGACAGATTTTATGAACGAAAGCATCCGAAAAGCCCGTGCGCTGCTTGAAAATGTTACGCCGCTGAAAACCGATTGCGGCCTTTTGTGCGACCATGCCTGCTGTAAACCGGATGAAGATTCGGGCGACAGCGTATGGCTGTTTCCGGGCGAAGAAGAGATTTCGTATGCCTGGGGCGAGGTAACGGACGTTTTATTGCCCGTAACGAAAACGCCTGCAAAGAGCCTGTACTGCAAATCCTTCTGCGCCCGCGAAAAAAGGCCGTTTCAATGCATGATTTTTCCGCTTGTCCCCTATTTCTCAAAAAAGAAAAACGCTTGGTCCGTCCGGATGGACAGACGTGCATTTGCCGTTTGTCCCCTGACTTCTTACGGGAAAAAGGGCTTGAATCCGGAATTTATATCAAACGCAGAAAAAGCCGTTCAGATTCTGTCCGAAACGGAAACAGGCGAACGCTTTTTGGAAGCGCTCGCCCGCGAAGAAAGCGTTTACAGAGAAATTCTCCTTTAACGCGCAATTTTTTCGGATGCGTCCGAAGCGATGAAAGCCTGAAGCTCAACCGATGCGATACCGTCGGGATTGGTAAAGCCGAGCGTCGTCTGAACTTCGATAATCGCCTCCCGCGTATTTTCGTCAAATGTTCCATACCTAAGGATATCGTTCGAATCCAGATATCCGATATGAATCAGCCTCAGCTGCATCAATCCCACACTCTCGCCGGAATCGCCAAGCGAATGCGTTTGGTAGCTCTCCGCGAGAGTGTTTGCGTATTCGCCCTTTCGGGGCGCATACTCCGAGAACATGATCTCCTGGAGAACGCTGGTCGCTTCGCCCGTCTGCTCCATTCCGATGGCAGCCTGGAACGATTTTACCGCGGATGTCGTCTTTGTCAGATAGTTTCCGCCGATGCTTCCGTCAAAATAGCCCAGCGCCTGAAGTCTCCTTTGCAGTGTCTTGACCTTTTCTCCGGTCATGCCGGTGGAAAGCGGTTCGTACGAAGACTGGGTTTCATAGAACTGATCAAGGTTGACAGACAGGTATTTTTTGTACATATATCCGATCTGGCCGTTTGAATTCTGAACCTCCGCCCAATCGCCGTTGGTTCTGAGCCACTTGACCAAAGCGCCCTTGGACAGCTTTCCTAAAACGGTGTCATTTTCTGACGCGCTTGCGTAAACATATACCTGATCCTGCGTGATGACGGCTTCCTTGTTGACAACTTCAATCTGCTCATCCGGTTCGTCATCCTCGATCGAAAAATCGGTCAGTTTGGCATATCCGATTGCGCCTGCGCTGTTTTGAATCTGCGCCCATTCACCGGAAGCCGCAAGCATGATGATTTCAGTTCCCCTGTACAGGGTGCCCAGCGTCTTTTTGCTGTTCACGGATTCATAAACGACCGTAGACTCGGCAATGACGGTTGCAGTTTTGTTGACCGTTACCACCTTTTCGTATTCTTCGCCTTTACTCGGCGCGGTCGCAGCGTACAGTTCCTTCTGCGTTTCTGCATTGGCGACGCCGTTTTGCTTTAATCCCACCGCCTTCTGAAACGCCTTGACCGCATCCTTCGTGCCGCTTCCGAATTTTCCGTCGGCTTTGCCCGTCAGGTATCCAAGCTCGATCAGGCGCTTTTGAAGCGTCTTGACATTTTCGCCCGAATCGCCGCTTTCAAGCGTCTGATAGCTCACCGCAACTTCGCTGTTGGGATTATACGGCGCGCTGTCTGCGTACAGATAGGTCTGGACAAAATCGGTGGCAATGCCGTCCACATCCAGATTCAGAACCGCCTGGAAAGCGCGTACAGCCGCTTCTGTACCGTCTCCGAAATAGCCGTCCACCGTGCCCGTCAGATATCCAAGCTCAATAAGTCTTCTCTGAAGCATGGCGACGTCGTCATTTTTATCGCCGTTTTTAAGCTTTCTGTAGCCGCCTGAGCTTCCGGGCCTTGAATTGCTCTTGGCCTGTTTGGAATACAAAAGTTCCTGAAGCGATACGCTTGCAACGCCCGTCTGCGTGCGCCCGTTTACGTATTCAAACGTCTTGATTGCCTGCGTGGTTTCGCTGTCATAATAGCCGTCGGCAACGCTGTCCATGTATTTAAGCTCAATGAGCCTGTTTTCAAGCGCATAGACCGCCGTTCCGTACGAACCTTCGCCCAGCGCCATATATTCGGACTGCTGCGGCGCAGAAGACGTATTTTTAAGCGCGTCTCCGGCAAAGAGATATCTTTGCATGTCAGGCGTGGCTACGCCGGTCTGAACCTTTCCGTAGCGTGCCTCGAAAGCGCGAACGGCATTTGCTGTATTCTCGCCGAAGTATCCGTCCGCTGCGCCCTTTAAGTATCCGAGCTGAATGAGGCGCTTCTGAAGCTTGACGACTTCGTCTCCGTAGCTTCCTTCATACAGCGTCTGATACAGAACTGGCGTCGGCGTAGGCGTTACGGATTCTTGATACGTAAGCGCATCGTCTCTGAACAGATATACCTGCATGGCTGCCGTCGCAATGCCGGTCTGGGGCTTTCCGTAGGCCGCTTCAAACCGCTTGACCGCATTGACCGTGCCGGTTCCGTAAATGCCATCGATTTTTCCTGTGTAATATCCGAGGAAGCGAAGCCTTGTCTGAAGCTCGGTAACGGCGTCTCCCCTGCTTCCGTACTGAAGCGGCGTATATCCGTTTGAGCTCGTTTCCCTTGTCGGCGCGGGCGTAGGCGCGTAATAGGGAGTGGGCGTAGGCGTTACCGTGCCCGCGTGATAGGCTTTATCGGAAAACAGGTATTCCTGCATGGCAACGGTCGCAATGCCCGTTCTCTGCTTTCCGTATATGGCCTCAAATTCCTTGACGGCGTTTTCGGTATTGGCGTCAAAGATGCCGGTCGCGCTTCCGGAAAGATATCCAAGCTCAATCAAGCGGTTCTGAAGGCGCGCAACCGCATTACCGGTGCTTCCGCGTTCAAGCTTTGTAAAGCTACCAATTTGGCCGGTTGCCTGCGGGAGATTTTTATTGGAAAAAGTCTTTGCGCTGTCGGAAAAAAGATATACCTGCAGAAGCGGGCTTGCAACGCCCGTCTGAACGCGTCCGTAGGCGTTTTCAAACATTTTAACCGCCTGCGCCGTAGCCTGATCGAAAGTCCCCGTGGCGGTTCCCTCGAGGTATCCAAGCTCAATCAAGCGCTTTTGAAGATTCCTGACATTGGTTCCGAGAGCGCCGACCGAAAGCTCCGTATACTGATTCACAACCGCCTGATCCAGCGCCTCGTTCATCCAGCCCATGACCGTCACACGCTGCGTGGGGCTTACAGTTCCCCTCGTACCGGGCGAGATCGTTGAAACCGCCGTTGACAGCGTCGGAAAGGGAACGTTCACGTTCACCGAATAATCGCTCAAAGGATCGGTTGTATCGGTTCCGGGATTGCAGCCGGACAAAAGAATTGCAAGCGCGGCAAGCCCCGCAGCTGCTCCAATTTTCAGATGTTTTCTCATTTTCCGGCCTCCATTGATTTATTTCTTATGATTATAAGACGCAAAAGGCAGGATGAAAGTTGCTTCATCCCGCCAAATGTTCCCAATAATTTATTCGCCTTTTGCAAGGATCGAACGAATCACTTCGATCGCATCCGTAACGCGCGCCATATCTTCCTCGGTCATCTTGTTCGGCCAGTTCTGAATGGAGCCCTTTAAGGAATCAACCATATCATTTACCTTTTCGCGGCCTTTTTCAAGGATAACCACATGTACAACACGGCGGTCTGTGGAATTGCGAACTCTTTTTACGTATCCCGCTTCGATCATACGGTCGATTAAGGGCGTGATATTGGGTTTGGCGATGTCAAACCTTTCGGAAATCTCCGAAACCGTCATACTCTGTTCATTGTTCAGTGTTGCAAGCACCTGCGCATAGGACAGAGGCAGCTGATTTTCGCTCTGCTCAAAATCCGGGCGGAAAAGGCGCTTTTTAAGTACAGGCGCAACCGTAAGAATCTGCCACGCAAGTTTCTCAAGATTGCCCATCTCATTATTCGTATTGTTCTGCATAGTGTTCAGCCTCCATGTGGGTAATAACAAGAACCGTGTCTATTTTATAACATTCCTGACACATATGCAAGTTATTCTTCGTTTATATTTGCGTTGATATAATTAACAAAAGTCGTTTATTTATTATTTATGGCGAAAATTTGGACTTTTTCGTACCAATCCGTGGCTTCATAAACGACCGGATACAGCCGCATGAATGCCTCTTCATCCGCGCCTTCGTATCCTCTGTTTTCATCCGGTCTTCGCTCGTGGGAGGAAATATAAACATAATCAACGCCGTATTTTTTAAAAAGGTACTCATACGCTTCGGGATTTTCCAGCATCAAAAACATATCTCTTTGCGCATTTTCATAGTCAAGTCCATGGAAATTGAGATATAATGACGAACCGCATACAATCTTTCTTCCGCCCAGAACATTTACTGCGTTATTGTGGTTATCCATGGTGAGAAAAACGCTGTCTTTCGGCGTTGAAGAAAAAATATACTCCCCTGCTTCTCTTTGGGCGGATGAAAAAACCTGAAGGTCGGACACCGCTTCGCGCGCAATGGTAACCATTCCGGAAAACGCGGAAACAAACAGAACCGCCCACGCGCAAACGGCAGCCAGAACGCGCTTTAAAGGATCAAGCCACGCCCATCTGCCCTTTTCCCAAAGAAACGCAAAAATGCTTACAAGCGCATTTGCTCCAATGGGCAGCATCACGAGATAAGAAACATAAAACAGCTTTATGTTGTCATATTCGTTCGGCTGAAAAAGTACGAATTCGGAAATTACATACAGAATAAGCGCGCCCACCGAAAGCGCTTTTTGCGCTTTGTCCTTTGTCAAAACCGCGGCAATCGGGAATACAACATACATTATGCCGACATTTTTAATCCAGAACCATAAATAATTGTCCCTCAAACCGCCTTTTCCGTTGTTATTGACCCAATTGAACACAATCCTTAGCGAACCGCCATCCATCGTCTGCGGAAAGGACCAGGTAAAAAGCTGATATGCGGAAACCGCACATGCAATAAGACCATATGCGCCGAACAGAATAAGGCTCTTTTTTCTCTCTTTCTGAAATGCAATCGTGTAGATCAGCGCCCCTAAGCTGACCGCGCCGAGCGCGAGGAAGGAATGCGTATGGATCATGGGAAGCGCACCCGCCCACACACCCAGCAATACGAAATATTTTAAATTTCTTTCGCGCATTGCCGAAATCAAAAGGTACAAACAAGGCATCAGGCACATCCAGCCCGCCATCAGCGTTCTTTGGGGAATCAACAGATCGCAAAGCGCATTGACCCATCGAAGATTTTCATCCGGGAGATTCGTAGGCGCTTTGTAATAACCGAAAAGCGTGTCGGAAACAATCCATTCGTCAAAGCCGTTTCCATCAAAAAGGCGCGTAAACCCCAGTCCGCCGGAGAAGAAAAAGAAATAAAACGCCACAGCGGCCGCAGCTTTTTTCCCCGTAAGTTTATAGGCAAAAATCACAAAGCCCATATAGAAAACAGCGCACATAACCGTGCCCGGAACATAGAGCGCAGGCGCAAGGGGCGTCCCGAACATAAACATCGTGCTTGAAAGCGCATCGCAAAGGAAGGGATAGCCAAGCAAGGTTCCGGGAAGAAGCGTGTATTCCGGCGGATAACTTTGCCCGATCAGACCTGTTGCAAAGCCTGCATGCATGCAAAGATCTCCGTAGGTGCTCTGTCCAACGTGCAGGCTCCCGTCCACATTGACAAAGGTATGCGTGTACTGAAGAAAAGCAGTAACAACAACTGCCGGAAGAATCACAAGAAGCACAAAGGAGAAATCAATGTCTTTTCCCGTTTCATTGGAATTCATTCTTGTTTTCCTTTTTCTCGCCCCGAGTAAGCACGCTGCAGACGAAAGCACGCCCGAAAGGGCAATCGCCGAGACCTGCGCAGCCATCGTAAAATCAAAAATATAGGCAAAAACCGACGGGAACCACATCATTTCCATAAGCCCCATCGTCATGCCGAGCCAGACCTTTATCGTCAGACTGCGTTCACGAAAGAGGTTCACCGCCTGTAGAACGCCGAAAATCATAAAAAGTACCATAATAACAATTCCGAGCATAGTTCCTCCGAATGCCGATTATTTTGTTTGATTATATCACCAAAACAACCCTCGCACAATCTATTTTATCCGAAAGTTGCTTTTCCATCTTGCATTTGATATTTAGATGGGGTAAAATAGTGGTGCACAATAAGAATTTCCCCGAAAAAAAGGAGTGTTTTATTATGTATAATTTCCCGATCGGCATTATTCTTGACTGTTTTAAAAAGCCCGCGCTGGAGGCGCTTGACATCGTCGCATCTCTGGGCGCGCAGGG
>JAZSFI010000263.1:0-3243 GCA_045532135.1 Clostridia bacterium
CGTCCACTTCATTGGCTACATCCAGCCGCCAGCCGTCCACATCGTATGCCCGAATCCAGTGCCTGCCGACCGAAAGGAAATACGCTTTCATATCGTCATTGGAAGTATTGGTTTTGGGCATATTGGCAACATAGGCAAAACAGGTGTAGCCGGGGCTTTCTCCTTCCTTCGGATAACTGACGTCCTCCGGCAGGGAATAGAACCAGTCAAAATATTCCGACGCCTTCCCTTTTTCAAGGACGTCCCTGAAAAAAGGATGGCGGGCGCCCATATGATTGAAAACGCCGTCAATAATCACACGGATTCCCATTCCGTGTGCCTTTTGGACAAGTTTCCTAAAATCATCGTCCGTCCCGAAGCAGGGATCAATATGAAAATAATCAATCGTATCATATTTATGGTACTCTCCCGCCGCAAACACGGGATTCAGATAAAGGCAATTGCATCCGAGGGACCTGATGTAATCAAGATTTTCGGAAATTCCCGCAATCGTGCCGCCATGACGGGTAACGGATGGCGCGCCAAGATATCTTTTATTTTTTCCGGTTTTCGAGATCGCTTTTCTTCCGTCCGCAAAGCTGTCCGGGAAAATGTTGTATACGACGGCATCCCTCACCCACCCGGGCGCTTTCGCAAGATCCGATCTGTGGTTGAACGGATACTGGAAATATTCGCTTCTCTCCAAGCGGGCGTCCGCCTTTTCAATGCATTCCCCCGCATATTGAACCGCGCCCTCCTGATCTTCCAGAAGGAAATAATACGCAATCCGTTCCCAATCCGTTTCAAGCGCCGCTTCATAATAATCCCATATCGCGTCCCGTCTTACTCTCTTCATCGGCATGCTCAGAAACGTAAGCTCCGGCGCCATATCCGCGCGATCGGCATAAAAAAACGTAACCTTCTCAACATCTTCCCTTTGACATCTGAGTCTGAATATCAGATGTTTTTCATCCAGCGCAAACGCATATTCGCTCATTGGACGATGCAATACTGCGGCGTGATTCATGTATTTTCTATCCTTTCGTCGCGCCGCCCGTTACACCGGCGACATAATATTTCTGAAGCCTTATAAACAAAAGCACGATGGGAACCGCAACGACAACGGAACCTGCGCAGAACACCGTATAGTATTCGTAGATATTCGCCTTGTCCACCATGGTGTAAAGGCCCTTTGCAACCGTATAGTTGTTGTAGTTGTCCTTCATGATGACGGACACGAATATGAAATCCACCCATGGCGCAATAAAGGCATTGATCGCGGTATTGACGACAATGGGTTTGGAATTGGGCAGGATGATGCGCCAGAAAATCGTGTTTTTCGATGCGCCGTCAAGCGTCGCCGCCTCATCCAACGATTTCGGAATCGTGTCAAAAAATCCCTTGGCGATGTAGTAGTTGAGCGCCGCGCCGCCGGAATACACAAGAATCAGCGCAAAAAGCGTCTGATCAAGCCCGATCGCTTTCATGAAATGATAAATGGCGATCATGCTCATGAAACCCGGAAACATGCCCAGAACCAGCGAAACATTCATAAGCGCCTTTCTGGACGGAAATCTGAGTCTCGAGTACACATAGGCGACCATCAGCGTCAGAATTGTTGTAAGCACACAGCAGCAGACCGCAACAAACAGCGTATTTGAAAACCATCTCGGGAAATTGAACAGTTCCGTCTCCGTAAAAAGCCGTTTGTAATTGTCAAATGTGAATGCTTTCGGCCAAAGATACGGCGTGTACGCCCCTTTTTCTTTCCGCAGGGAGGAAATCACAAGCCAGAATACCGGCGTCATCCATACAACCGACAGAACCAGAAGAAGCGAATGCATCGAAAAGGATACGCGCGCCCTGCGCGTGGCAAAAGGATTTTTCACTGGAACATATCCTCCTTTCTGACCGCCCCCGTCCGGTTATACACGGTAATTGAACACACAGACACGATCATGAATATAAAAATACCGATGGTGGAAGCCAGCGCATAGTCGTGCCTGTCCACGGTGAGCTTGTAAAGCCACGTGACCAGAAGATCGGTCTTTCCCGCCTGATAATAATCAAGGCTCGCAGGACCGCCCGCCGTCAGAAGATAAATAACATTAAAGTTATTGATGTTTCCTACAAAGGTCGTTATCGTCGCAGGCGCGGTCACAAAAATCATATACGGAAGCGTGATATTCACAAATCTTCTGATCGGTCCCGCTCCGTCAATATCCGCGCTCTCATACAGTTCCTCCGGAATGTTCATCAGAACCCCCGAAAAGGTCATCATGGTATAGGGAATTCCGATCCACATATTGACAACAATAACCACAATGCGCGAAAGCGTCACATCCGTCAGAAACGGAAGCGGCGTGTCGGTCAGGCCGGTTTTCATAAGGAGAACATTGATTGCGCCCGTCGGTTCAAGCGCTCTTGATACGAGCAAAAGCGACACAAACTGCGGAATGGCAATCGGAATCATAAACCACGTGCGCCACATCCTTTTCAGCTTCACAAGCCTGTGATTGATAAGAATTGCCAAAAGCATTCCGAAAATATAGTTGGTGAATGTTGCAAATACCGCCCAGACCGCAGTCCAGCCGAGAATGCCCGCAAACGTGCGTGTTTTGGTGGCATTTCCAAGAAAAATGTCCGTCACATTCTGAAGCCCCGTCCAGGTGAAGAGGTTTCCGGGCGGCTGGTGATTCGCGTCAAAATTCGTAAATGCAATCAATATCATGAATATGATCGGAAGCACCGTAAACAAAAGAAGCGTCGTCATGGGAACAGCCAGAAGCGTAATGTGAAAACGCTCGTTCAGAAGGCTTTTCGCCTCTTCCATGAAAGACGGTATATGAAGCCCGTTCTTTGCGCGTTTGTACTGCACAATCGCGCTTTTTATGTTTTTGACCCAGAGGCACGCAAACACAGCCGTTACCGCGAGGGTAAGCACGCTGAACAGAAGAATCAGCATGCTGTTGTCGCCCGGCACACGCCGGTATATGCCCGCCGCCTCGTCCCAGACGCGTTTTTGCGCATTCTCGCCGAGCGTCGTGAATTTACTCAGATACTGAAATCCGAACAGGCAGAAGAAAAGAACATACAGACACTCGGAAGCCAGATACATGATCCCCTTTATGACCTGTCCGCGCCTGATTAGTCCCAGCCCCATAATAAGCGCAGAACCCTTGACCCAAAGATCCGCGCGCCAGAAATCTTTCAAAAATGCTTTCATATCTGTCCTCCGGAATACTAAGTCGGATCGTAGCCATG
>JAZSFI010000554.1:0-1731 GCA_045532135.1 Clostridia bacterium
GTTTTTCATTGCGAGAAGCTTTGAATAGCCGTCCACCGCGCAATGCACATCGTTTTCATACAGGATGACAACGGGATCCTTTGGGCGGCTGTGAATCCATATGACGGCTGCCAGCACCGCGCAAAGCACAATGCATGCACACAGAATGATGATTTTGTTCCGTCTGCTCATAACGTTTTCCCCTTTATTTGATTTGGGATTTTCTTATGTAAAACCACATTAAAGTTTACCTTCGTCGGGGCATTTTGTCAAAACATTTCCAAGCGAACGCAGCGCAAAAGGCCTTTCGTCAGCCGGAACGCAGTGACGTAGAAAGTTATTTACACGGGGGTGCTTGTTTGCTACAATGAATCCATAGGAGGAGATGGTGTTGTGGAATTAAAAGGGAAAACGGTATTGTTTTTGGGCTCGTCCGTAACTTACGGCTTTGCTTCAGGTGGGGTTTCTTTTGCGGATCTCATGGCAGAACGCTGCGGAATCAACTGCATAAAAGAGGCGGTTTCGGGCACGACGCTGGCGGATATCAATGAAGAATCCTATGTTTCGCGGCTCAAGGGTGTCGATCCGTCTCTCCGGCTGGATTTGTTCGTGTGCCAGCTTTCCACCAATGACGCGCACGCGCCGAGAAACATGGATATTGCAGACGTTGAAAAAGCGATCCGCTTCATATTGGACTATGTAAAAACTACATTTGCCTGCCCGATCGTGTTTTACACGGGAACATATTTCGAGAATGAACGGTATGTTGCCATGATTGATCTTTTGTACCGCCTGCAGAAAGAATATGATTTTTATATTCTGGATTTGTTTCACGATGAAGAGATGCGCAGCGTAAGCAGCGACGACTGCGCCCGGTATATGAAGGATCCGATTCATCCCACCCTGGAAGGCTACGAAAAGTGGTGGACACCGAAGTTTATTGCGTTCTGTGAAGCGCTTTAGTTGTCAAAAAGGCTTGACCGAATCGGTCAATCCTTTTTCGTTGTTATATCAATGTCGTAATCCAATAACTCAGCCCGTACACCACGCTGGCGCTCACGCCGAAAACCAGCACCGGCCCCGCGATGTTGAACATCTTGGCAGCCATGCCGGTGACGAAGCCCCACCGGTGTCAAGTTAGGGCGCAGCACTTCGTGCCGAATTGGCCTGAATTCGTTTGACATTGCTTAAATAATAGAAATTTACATCATTTCAGCGGTGTGGTACAATGAAATAAAGTGAGGTGGAGTTTGTGAAAATCAAAGCCGGCCTTTCCGCGGTTTTAGGGGTTCTGTTTGGCTTGTTGGGTTATTATGTTTTTCTTCAATTAGGTTTTGACCAGCCGTTTCAGCTTGCCAGTCTAACCGGTTTGCTTTTTGCCCTTCTGCTGATTCTTGTTTTGGACGTTTACGGAAGAATAATGGATAGGCGATACGCAAAGTTTGAAAAGGAAATTACCTCACCGATTTTTTACAGGACTAATGGTAATTTCAATTTAGGTAACGGCAAAGTCAAAAATGGAAATATCTATTTCTGTGAGGCAGGAATAGTCTGCGTATGTTTGGAAGAAAAGCCCTACACACTGGATGAGATATTGTTGCAAAATATTGACCGTTATACTTATACCTTCTCGCAGCTTAATATTTTCACAAATGATGGAAGGTTATTTGTTATTACCGTACCTAAAGCAGACGAAATTATTGATTTGTTAATGAGAAAAGGATGGATCACACCAAGGTGATTGTATGAATG
>JAZSFI010000586.1:0-2374 GCA_045532135.1 Clostridia bacterium
TTTCCAGACCGCAGAGCTTGGCCGCGTAGACGTCGGCGGCGGCGGAACCATTGCCTACATCTGCGCTCTGTACGGCATGGAAGTTGTGGACAGCGGCGTTGCGGTACTCAACATGCATGCGCCGTGGGAGATCATTGATAAGGCCGACCTGTACGAGGCCTACAAGGGATACAAGGCGTTTGTCCTGAATGCGTAATTGAATGTTTGAAATGCCTATAAGCGGATATTTCATCGAATGAAAACTGAAATCGTGCGGTCGTCCACGCAGCGTCCGCACGATTCAAGCCATCAGAAAAGTCCCTTTTTTGATGGGAGAGGTCAAACGCCTGAAATTCTGCGTAAATTTCCGGGCGGCGATTGGAAAGGGGAAGCGTTTTTCGTCGCTACGCTTTGGAAAAACGCGCGATTTCGCCGTACATGCCGCCAAAATCGATTGAAAATGGAGAGGGAGTGCGCTCCCTCTCCATACCTCTCCCGGAGGTTTGTTGATGATCTGAATCGTGTGGACGTCCACGTAGCGTCCGCACGATTTTTTACTGTAAAAGCGAAAGGGAGATTTCTCTTATGAATGTCAGTACACGCTTTGCGTAAATTCGCTGATTCCGTTTTTCCATGCGTTTACGACTGCGTCTGAAATCACTTTATATCCCTTTTCGCTCGGATGCATGCCGTCCGGGCCGATCAGGGAATCAAAGTCCATCCGGTTCAAAAACAGGCTTCTTGCGTCGAATACCGGGCAGTTCGCGCTGTGCGCTGCGCGAATGGCGGCGGTTGCATACCTTTCCTGCCAGCGGTAGATGCTTTGCTTGGAGCCGAGATAGGACAAAATGGCGTTTTCATCGCGGTTTTGAGATACATATGCAAAAAACTTTTCGGCAGCAAGGGGAAGCGGCGTGACAATGACCGGACGCATCCCGCGCCGTTTTGCTTTTTCGGCGAGACAAACGATGTTTTCCTCGTATTTCGGAATCGGTACCGCCGCTTCGTGAAAAGTGCCCGGCGAGGAAGCGACTTCGTTCCAGTTGAGATCGGAGTCGTTTCCGTCGAATTCAATTGCGGCGACGGCGTTTCCCTTTGGTTCGCACCGGTCGATCAGAGACAGCGCATCTTCGCTCGTCATGCCCATCTTAGCATAATTATAGACCGTTGCTCCTTCGCTTTTGAGCGCTGTATCGAAAGTGTTTGCGCAAAGGCCGTACCTTCTTTTGTTCTCATTGTATACGATTCCCCGCGCGATGGAATCGCCAAGTACATACAGCGTGTTCCGCGTCAAAATCAAGACCCCCTTCAGACCGGTGATAAATGCATTGTAAGCCTCTTTTTTGCCGATTGCACGCTATTTTGAAAGGAGAAATTCTACTTGTGAAGAAAAATCGATTTTTCGGTCAATCACAAAAAGACGCTTGATTTCTAAACATTGGATGGGTAAAATAGAATTACATGAACCATGCGTAGAGAAAAATAACGGATTTCTACCCCGGGTAGACACGAAAATAAGGAAGATAACACGCTTATGACCGCAAACTGGAAAGAAATTTTAGCCAACAATCTTGCCCGCCTTCGCCGCGAAAAGGGACTTACACAGGCGGAGCTGGGCGAAAAAATCAATTATTCGGATAAATCCGTGTCGAAATGGGAAAGGGGAGAGGGCGTTCCCGATCTTCAGGTTATGGTCGCGCTTTCCGATCTGTACGGCGTTTCGATCGACGAAATGACCGGCAGAAAAAAGACGGATGAAGGAAGCGGCGAACCGGCCGGAGCCAAAGCTGCCGACCGTACGTTTTTGATGATCGTTACCCAAAGCGTCATCTGGCTTTTGGCAATTGTTTTGTTCAGCGCCTTTTTGCTTTTTGCTAACGATATGCCGAAAAAATGGCTGGTGTTCATCTATGCCGTTCCTGTGGCATGCCTGTGTACGGGCGTATATTTTGCGTCGTGGAAACTGTATGCGTGGGCATACGGCGCGTTCAGCTGCGTCATGTGGCTTGCCTGCGTCGCCGCTCAGCTTACGCTCGGCGCAAGCTTTGCACCGATGATCTATATTGCCGGCGCGATCCTTCAGCTGATTTCGGTGATTGTCATTGGAATATTGGTTCTTACGAGAAAGAAAAACCGTGAAGAATAGCCTTTCACAAATGAAATGTGTTCCCGTGCATTGGGGAGATATCGCAAATTGTCTGTCAAGCGCAGTAGCATGAACGAAAAAATCGTTTAAATCTATACAACAAACCGCCTGTAAAACACTCGAAACAATGTGTTTTACAGGGGGTTTTTGTGTGCCCCGGCAGATTTTACAGTTTATTGAAGGGGAAAGTCTGGCCGAAGTCTTCCACGGTAACTTTCTTCATTTTCTGCTCCTTCTTGGGACGATCCT
>JAZSFI010000418.1:0-5515 GCA_045532135.1 Clostridia bacterium
TTGGCCTCCGACTTTCTCCTGCCCGATTACGTTTATCCTGTGGAAGCGAGCGACGCGGAGGTTGTGGCATATGTCGACGGAAAGCCCGTCGGTACGTATGCAAAGCGCGGTCTGGGCAGCATGAGTTACCTCGGCTTCCGCCCGAGGGACGATCAGTCGGTTTCCACCGGAAAAGACGTTTCCACGCTCTTTGATATTCTGTGCGCGCTGAATGCCTACGGCGAAGACAGCCTCGAAAAGCGTTCCCGTCCGGAGGGAAGCAGATATATCATGAATGTGTTTGAAAACGGAGCGGTCGCCGTGGCCAATCACTATCGAACCTTCCAGGAAGACTGGTATGGAAGCTTTTTCCGCGATGTGGAAGAGGATAAACGGCTTTTGGAAGGCAGGGAGCTTCCGCCGTATGATATTGAACTTGAAAACGAAGTTATTTTGGGCAAGACCGTTTCCTATAAGGGCGATGGCTGCATGACGTTCAATACGGATGCGTGCGGAAATCTCGTTGGCTTTGCCGGCGAAAACACCCGCGGCATCACCGTGGACGGCAAAGAATACGCGCTCTATTCGGAAAATGCGCAGTTTATGTTTGCCGTTCTTGAAAAAAGCCGCATTCCCGAAGAACTTTCCGCTGTCATGGTTCTGAGAGCCGACCGGGCCGGTGTGTTCACTGTGCCTGCGCCCGCAGGCTTTGAAAACGCCAAGGCCGTTTTGTGCAGGGTTGATCTTGTGAAAGCGGACGAAGACGTTCAGGTGAAGGTTGAAAACGGCGTTATCACCGTTGAAGTTACCGAGAATATGAAGGGAAAATTTATCGGCGTATATGCCTGAAATGAGGAAAACATGAAAATCCTTCTGATTGCGGATGATTACTGGCATTCTTCCGAAATGCTCCTGCGCGGCATGGCTTTTTTGCAGGACATGGGTTGGAAAATGGATTTGGTCACCGACGCCAAGGACATTGTGACCTATGATCTTTTGAAACAGTATGACGAGGTCATTATTGCCAAAGGAAATTCCATTACTGCCGCCAACCAGCAGGCATGGTTCGACGAAGGCACGACTGTCCTTCCGCCGAGCGGCTATTGGCGGTATGTCGAGGAGGGCGGAAGCCTCTTTGTCCTGCATGCGGGCGCAAGCTTCCGAAAAGCCGCCTGTCCGGAGATGACCGATCTTTTCGGCGTAAGCTTTATCGAGCATCCCAAGCAGTGCCCCGTGGAGGTCAAAATCGCGCTTTATGACCATCCGATTGCGAAGGGACTTGAAAATTTTACCCTTGCACAGGACGAACACTATTTTATTGAGCGCACGGAAGCGGAAGGCGAAGTCGTTTTAACCGGCACATCCCATGCCGGAACCCAGCCCGCCTGTATTGCGCGAACGGTCGGAAAAGGCCGCGTATGCGTTCTGACGCCGGGGCACAATATCCTGGTTTTCGAAAACGAAGGATTCAAAAAGGCGCTCGTCAGCTGTATTGAGTGGACGGCGTTCAAACGGTAAAAGCCTCAAAAGCCTGCGCTTTGAAACGCGCTCTTTTAAAAAGGAGATGAGAAACTTATGCCTGTTCTGATTCGGGATGTTCAAATTCAAACCTGCGAAAAGGCGAGATTGATCGGAAAACGCTATTGGGGCGCGCCGAACTGGGGAGAATGGTGGGCAAACGACTGGTTCTCCGTTTGGGAAAAGCAGCCGCGCCATCCCTTTAACGAGGATGCGTTTCTGGGCGCTGTACGAATCAGGGACGGCGTGTGCGAGCGCTGGATCGGAATGCTGTTTAAGGCGGATGCAGAGATTCCGGAGGGATTCGAATTTGCCGATATCGGGGATATGGAGTTCGCGGTGTTCTTTCTCTATGGAAAAGAAGGCGCAAATGACTTTTACACGATGGAAACGCACGATATGTGCCTTGAAAAGCTTGGGGAATTGAATCTTTCAAGAAAGGAAGACGACTGGTGCATTGAGCGTTATCAATGCCCGCGCTTCACAACGCCGGATGAAGAGGGAAACGTCATTTTGGATTATGCGATTGCAGTCGAACGCCGGTAAATGACGAAAGAAACAATTGAGACAGCGCATATGTCAATGCGGCAATAAAAAACAGACTTAGGTCTGTTTTTTATTGCCGCAAAAAAGCTTGTGTGCGCGCTGCAAACGTGGTAAAATAACGGACAGATAAAAAGACCGAAAGGGTGAGGAAGGTGTCGGATGCATACGAATCGGCGGCGCTGGTTTTACGGTTTTTCTTTCTGCTTCTGGGCGCAGGCATTTTCCTGAGGGCTGCGTGGATGACTTTCCGCGATTCCGCGCGCGCACGGTCCCTTCGGCAGATGGAGGAAAAAACAGGCGCGATTGCGCATTTCACGGTGATTGATTCGCGCGGGCGCAAGACGGTCGTTCCGATTCCGAGGGAGGGGACGGTTGGCTCTCAATGGAAGTGCGACGTAAAAATCGGCGGAATCGGGCTTGAAAAAAAGCATTTTTATTATGAAATCATTGACGGCGGAATTGAGATTACGCCCTTGGACGGAGCGGTTACGCCGGTCGCGCCGGACCTTATGGATGTGAAATGCGAAACGGACGGCGAAGGGCCGTATGACAAAAAGGTTCTGCGCCCGGGAAGAACGTTTACATGCGCCGGCGGACAGTTTAAGTATGTTGTGAATCTGATTTCCGCAAGACCTGTTTCGCCTGCGCTCAAGCGCGCGTACGGATCGATTGCAGGAAAGCTCATGGAAAAGAAATGAAGGGAGGCGGCGAAGTATGGCCGGAATTACGCCGGAAGGCTATCGCAGGAAAATGACGCGCGCATATGAATTGCCGCTTCTTTATATGGTGATGCTGTTTCAGTTTGCGTGCATGCTGCTTTTGGCATTTCGCGACGGACCTGTTGAAACGTTTTCGCTTTCGATGAGCGTGTGCCTGCCCTTTGGAACATATCTGGGCTTTAAAGTCCTCACGCGCCTTTTTTATGCGGACAGGTGCGTGTATATATTGGTTTCGTTTTTGTGTTCTCTGGGCGTGATTCTTCTGCGCGCGGTTCTGAAAAAGGAAACGGATGCGTCCGAGCAGGCGTTTTTTATCGGCATAGGCTTTGTGTTTATGCTGATCGGTGCGTTTGTCGGAAGCAGGGGCAGCATGAACGAAATGTTTTTACAGCTTATGATGCCTGTGTGCCTTGGCGTTATGGGTCTGCCGTGTGTGTTTACCACGTCCTCCGCTGCGAACAACTGGGTGCGCATCGGAAGCATACAGTTTCAGCCGTCCGAAATTATGAAGCCGGTTTTGATCGTCATGCTTGCGCGCGGTTTTTCGGACAAGGGCGGCTGGAAAAAATGGACGGCGTACATTTCTTTTAGCGTTCTGGCATGCGGAATTCTCTTTATGCAGCCGGATCTGGGCAGCCTGTTCATTTTTTTCTTTATTACCGTAGCCATGTTCTTTATCGGAACGGGCAACTGGAAAATAACGGTTTTCGTGCTTGCGCTCGCCGCGGGCGGCGTGGCGGTTTTTTTGAGCGTTCTTGACAAGGTGCCTCAGTTTGAATATCTTGCCTCCCGCATCGCCATCTGGAAAAATCCGTGGAGCGGCGAATACGAAAATGCGAGGCAGATTGTGCAGGGACTGATTTCCATTGCTTCCGGCGGTTACTTCGGCTCGGGACTCGGGCTTGGCTCCGCCGACCGCGTGGCGGTTGTTGCATCCGACTATATATTTGCCGCGCTGACCGAGGAATTCGGAACGCCGTTTTCGCTTTTTGTTCTCGGCGTGTATCTTTTGATTCTGATTCGCGGAACGGTCATTGCCATGAACGCCAGAAGCCGGTATCATGCGCTTTTGTCGTTCGGATGCGTGTTTGCCCTGACAGGGCAGATGCTTCTGATTGTCTGCGGAAATCTTCATATTCTGCCGCTTACGGGCGTAACGCTTCCCTTTGTTTCTGCCGGCGGAAGCTCCATCCTCTCCAGCATGACGATGGTCGGACTGGTGCTCGGCGTGTCCAGCGTCAATGCCCAGGATGAATACGATGATCTTATGCGCCTTTCAAACGGCCGATGGAGGGATGAGTAAATGAGAGACATGCGATCCGCCATCCGTCTTGTTTCCCTGATTCTGGTTTTCGTGATCGCGGTTGTTTCGGTAAGCTATGTGATAATCATCACATCCAACCGCGCAAAATGGATCAACCTTGCCAACAATACGCGCGTCGCCGACGCAAAAAAAATCACCGTTCAGGGAAAGGTTCTGGATTCAAAGGGCGTTGTGCTGTCTGAAAGCAGCGCGCCGGGCGAAAGACATTATATCGAAGACGACAACCTGCGCCGCGCGCTTTCCCACACGATCGGCGATCAGAAAAACATGAGCTTTACGGGCGTTGAAAACTTACACGCCACAAAGCTTCTGGATATGTCGGAAACCAAGACGGGCTATATGCTTCAGAAGCTCGCCGGGCAGTCGCCCGTGGGAAACGATCTGTATCTTACGGTCAGCGCAGAGCTTACGGAATACATATATGATGTGTTTCCGGCATGGAAATCCGGCGCGGTCTGCGTGATCAATTATGAGACCGGCGCAATTTTGGCCATGCTTTCGCTTCCGAACTATGATCCTGCCGACATGAACCTTGCCGTTCAGGACACGGCGTATTATAACCGCGTGCTGCAAAAGCGTTATGCGCCCGGTTCAACCTTCAAAATCATCACCCTTGTTTCCGCGCTTGAGAATCTGGGCGAGGTTGAGAAGGAAGAATTCACGTGCAGCGGCATCTGGAAGTATTCCGATTTTGCCCTTCGCTGCGCAAGCGGCGCGGTGCATGGGGAAATGTCGCTTACGCAGGCGTTTGCGGATTCCTGCAATGTGACGTTTGGTTCGCTTGCCCACAGACTGGGCGCGGCGCGGCTGAAAAAGACGGCGGAAAATTTCGGTTTTAACTATGAATTCAATTTTGAAGACATCCGCATGAACGCTTCAAACATCTTAAAGTCCCGCATGAATGCGGAGGATGCGATTCAGGCGGGCATCGGTCAGGGTACGACGGAGGTTACGCCGCTTCACATGGCGATGATCTCGGGCGCAATCGCAAATAAAGGCGTGATGATGGAGCCCAAGCTGATCCGGGAGATGCGAAACGCGCAGGGCGTTACGCTTTCCACCATGACAAGCGAGGTTTTTAAAACCGTGACCACGCCCGAAATTGCCAACGAGGTGGCAAGGTGCATGTATGAAACCGTTCGCGGCGGTACGGGTACGCGCGCAGCCATATCGGGCTATACGGACGGATATGTTTGCGGAAAGACGGGCTCTGCCGAATGGACGAACGACAAAACCAAAGACACGAATGCCTGGTACACGGGCTTTTTGTACGGCGACAAAGCGCATCCCTATGCCATCGCGGTGGTGGTTGAGGAAGGCGGCTACGGCGGAAACGCTGCTGCGCCGATCGCTTCAAAGGTGTTGAATAAGGCAATTCAGCTGGGATTATATTGATACAGGAGGAGAAACTATGGATAAATCCGGCGTA
>JAZSFI010000002.1:0-1965 GCA_045532135.1 Clostridia bacterium
TGGATCGGAGGTATGGGCGTTTTGGTGTTTACAACCGCGATACTGCCTTCCATCGGCGGACGCGGCGCACACCTCGCCCGCGCGGAAAGCCCCGGCCCGACCTTTTCCAAGCTCACGCCTAAGCTCGGAGACACGGCAAAGGTTTTGTATCTGATCTACTTCGCGCTCACGGTTATCGAAACCATCGCACTGCTTTTAGCAGGTCTTTCCCTGTATGACGCCGTTATCCACGCCTTCGGAACCGCAGGCACGGGCGGCTTCTCCAACCGCGCGCTGAGCGTCGGCGCCTACAACAATCTGGCCGTTGAAATCATCATTGCCGTATTCATGTTCCTCTTCGGCGTGAATTTCGCCGTATTCTTTAAGCTCATTCTGCGCGATTTCAAGGGCGCGCTTAAAAATCAGGAACTCAAAGCCTATACGGCGATCACAGTTGTATCCATTCTGCTTTTATCCCTCAGCCTGATTTCCCATTACGGCGACTTTCTTACCTCGCTTCGCTACGCCATGTTTCAGGTTCCGACCATCATGTCCACCACCGGCTATGCGACGGACGATTTCAATCTGTGGCCGTCGTTTTCGAAGATGCTGCTCCTTGCGCTCATGCTGTTCGGCGCGTGCGCGGGTTCTACGGCAGGCGGGTTAAAAATGACGCGTCTTGTCATGCTTTTTAAAATGGCGCGGCGCGAAGTCAGGCGCGCTTTTCAGCCAAGAAAAGTATCCGTCGTAAAACTCGATGGAAAGACCATCCCCGAGGAAACGCTTTCCCAGGTGGCAATTCTGTTTTTCTGCCACATTTCCTTAATCATCTTTGGAAGCCTTGTCGTTTCTCTGGAAGGCGTGACCCTGACGACCGCGTTCACAACCGCCCTGACCTGTCTTTCCAACGTTGGCCCCGGCTTGGAAATGGTCGGCCCGATGGGCTCGTTTGCAGGTTATTCCGCAGCAACCAAGGTGTTTTTGTCCTTCCTCATGCTTGCCGGACGACTGGAGCTGTATCCCATTTTGATTCTGTTCTCCCCCGCTGCATGGCGGCGCGGATAGAAAGGAGCAATGAAAAATGCGTTTTGGTTCTACAGACGCAAACCGCATCATGATCGCCGCGCACAGAGGCGTTGCCGGCGGAAACATCCCCTGCAATTCCCTGTACGCTTTTCAGGCCGCGCTCAACATGGGCGCAGACATCATTGAACTTGACGTATCGCGTTCAACCGACGGCGAACTTTTCGTGTTTCATCCCGGTATGGAAAAAGTTTTCCTGAAAAGCGAAAAGCGCATCAGCCAGATGCATTCCTCCGAGGTGGACAAGCTGCGTCTCGTCAATCAGGACACGCTCGCAACCGAATGGGGCGTTCCGCGTCTTCGGGAAGCTTTTGAGCTCATCCGCGGCCGCGCTTACATCAATATCGATAAATTCTGGGAGTGTCCGGTCGAGATTTCCAAAATCGTTCATGAACTGGGCATGCAGGATCAGGTTCTGATCAAGACCGATGTGGACGAAAAGGCGTTTAAAGACGTGGAGGAAGTTGCAGGCGATCTTCCCTACATGGTCATTGCGTGGGAAAAAGACGAGTTTACCGAATCGCTTTTGAAGCGCAATATGCGCTATGTAGGCGTGGAAGCCCTTTTCAAGACCGACGATGCGCCCATCTGCCAGAGGGAATACACCGAATCTCTCAATAAAAAAGGCCTGATCGCATGGGCCAATTCCATTCTCTTCAATTATAAAACCGTGCTTGCCGCAGGGCATTCGGACGACGTTTCCGTGTCCGTAAACCCCGATCAGGGCTGGGGCTGGCTGGCCGAAAGAGGCTTTAACATTATCCAGACCGACTGGCCGCTGGCGCTCAGACTGTATCTTGAGAAAATCGGAAGGCATTAGAACGGGCCTGTCTCATTAAGAAAAAAAACTCAAAATGCATCAATGCAGGACTGAAAACCCGTCCCCTACAGGAAGAAATCAGC
>JAZSFI010000547.1:0-8128 GCA_045532135.1 Clostridia bacterium
TTATGCGCTCTCACTCCATCAGCGTACAGATCAAGACCAAAAACGCCGTATCCATCGAGGATGTCAAAAAAGCCGTCGCCGATGCGCCCGGCTGCGTTCTGACGGAAGATCTGAACGGCAGAAATTATCCGACCCCGCTGGACACCTCCGATCAGGATCTCGTTTATGTCGGCCGCATCAGAAGAGACCTTATTTCCGGCGAAAAGGGACTGACGCTATGGTGCTGCGGTGATCAGGTCAGAAAGGGCGCGGCGACAAATGCCGTGCAGATCGCGGAATTGTTCGCAAAATAAGTCTTTTCGTGCTCAATAAGCATTTTCTTCATTTCAAGCCCTCCGGCAAAGCCCGTGAGGGCATTGTTTTTTCCGATCACGCGATGACAGGGAATGAATATCCAGACCGGATTTTTGTTAAGTGCGTTTCCAACTGCGCGGCTTGCTCCTTTTTTTCCGATTCTTTTAGCAATTTCGCTGTAGGATGCCGTTTCACCAAATGGAATTTTAGAAATTTCCTGATAAACGGAAAGCTGAAAGGGTGTGCAAGTCGCCTTTAGCGGAATGATTTCGGGCGAAGGTATTCCGGTTTCATAATCGGAAAGCGCTTTTGCGGCCTTTTCAAGAAAAGGGCATGAAGCGTCCTGATCAGCGCATAAAACGCGCTTTGCGCCTGTCAGAAAACCGTTTTCGCTTTCAAGTAAAATGATGCCAAAGCGCGTAAGAACATATTTATGACGCTTCATACTTTTCACCTCTTTCCGACATTATATTCCAAATTGGCGTTGACATCAACAGCCTTCAATCGGTATAATAACAAAAGTGAATTGATTGCGGAAATAGGGAGGGACACAAATGAACATCGGAAAAATCGACCCGAATTTCTTAAGCGGAAGCAAGCTTTCTGGTGACGAATATGTCTGGCGGAATGCCCAGGAAGCGCCCATTGAAATAAGAGGTCTTGCGGTGTGCGAGGGCGAGGATTATCTGCGCGTGCCTCACGATATTGCGAAGGCTGCGTCCGACGGAGTGTTGTTTCTTTCTACGCATACAGCGGGCGGACGCGTTCGTTTTAAGACGGATTCTGTAAAAATAGCTGTCCGCATTCATTCCCGCCATGCCTTTATGATGTCTCATATGCCCTTGACCGGTATAAGCGGTGTGGATGTTTTTGCTGACGGCGTATTTATTGGTTCCGTGCGCCCCGAAACTCCGGACGGAGACTGGTTTGAGGGCTTTGTCGTCAAGCCCGAGGGTGAAATGGAGATTGAAATCAACCTTCCCCTGTATAACGGCGTGACTGCAGTTCTGATCGGCCTTCAGACGGGTTCATCCTGCCTTGCGCCGCGTTCATATGCGTACGACAAGCCCGTTGTATATTACGGATCGTCCATCACGCAGGGCGGCTGCGCATCGCGTCCCGGGAACAGCTATCAGGGTTTTATTTCCCGCTGGCTTGATTCAGATCATGTAAACCTTGGCTTTTCCGGAAACGGACGCGGTGAAGAAGTCATGGCGGATTTTATTGCGTCGCTGGATATGAGCGCCTTTGTCATGGATTATGATCACAACGCGCCGAGCGCCGAGCATCTTTTAAATACGCATGAACGAATGTTTAAAATCGTAAGACGCGCGCATCCCCAAATTCCTGTGATTTTTATCACAAAGCCTGATGTAGAAAAGGATCCTCAGAATGCGCCTCAAAGAAGAGAAGCCATTTACAGAACCTATATAAATGCGATAAACGCCGGGGACAAAAACGTGCGCTTTATCGATGGGAAAGCGCTTTTCGGCGAAAAGGACAGAGACGCCTGTACCGTGGACGGATGCCATCCCAACGATCTGGGCTTTTATAAAATGGCGACGGTAATCTATCCGGTATTAAAAGAAGCGCTTGAAAACAGACAGGAACAGAGGTAAAAACATATGAAAAAGACAATCGCCATCATCGGCGCCGGTATGATGGGCAGCGCGCTTTCTATCCCGCTTTCCGATAACGGACACGAAATCCGAATTATCGGAACCCATCTGGATAATGAAATCATCGATCACGCGAAAGTAAACGACAATCATAAAACAATGAAGCGGGCGCTTCCAAAGGGCATTGCGTACTATTATTACGAAGAGCTTTCAAAGGCTGTTCAGGGCGCGGACATCATCGTTTGCGGCGTCTCCTCTTTCGGCGTGGACTGGTATATCGAAAATGTAATGCCTAAGCTCGACCCGGCCGTTCCCATGATTTCTGTTACCAAAGGCCTTGTGTGCGAAGAAAACGGAAACCTCATCTCCTTCCCGCACTATATGAAAAAGAGGGGCATGGGACATTTCAATTTGAATGCCATCGGCGGGCCTTGCACGAGCTATGAGCTTGCCGACAGAAGACACAGCTGCGTGGCTTTTTGCGGAGACGATACAAATACGCTTAAAATGCTCAAAAGTGTATTTGAAACCGATTATTACCACATCAGCCTTTCAACCGATGTTGCGGGTGTGGAATGCGCGGTTGCGATGAAAAATGCCTATGCGCTTGCGGTCACAATGGCGGTCGGCATGATTGAAAAGCAGGAAGGCGAAGGCTGCACGCTCGCCTATAATCCGCAGGCTGCGATTTTCGGGCAGTCTGTTCGTGAAATGCGCCGCCTGTTAAAGCTTGTCGGCGGGGATGATGACAATGTCATCTATGCAGCGGGCGATCTTTATGTAACCGTTTACGGCGGAAGAACGCGTCTTCTGGGAACGCTGCTTGGGCGCGGACTTACCATGAAGGAAGCGCTTGATAAGCTTTCAGGGGTGACGCTTGAAAGTGTATCGATTGCAGGACGCACGTATAAGGCAATAAAGCTGCTGTCCCAAAGAGGCGTTGTAAAGGAAGAGGATTATCCGATTCTGATGTACATCGGTTCTCTTTTAAACGGCGAAGAAGACACGGGTATGCCTTGGGCGAAGTTTGAAGAAGAGAGATTTTAAAAGATTTGGAGACGGTCAAACATGCACGAGATGAGCGCGCAGAAAATCATCACTCAGATTTTAAATCTCGGTGAGATCATGCTCAGAAGCGGGGGAGAAGTGTATCGGGTTGAGGATACCATTACAAGGCTGTCAAAAGCTTATGGCGCAAGCGAGACGCACGTGTTCTGCATTCCTTCGAACATTGTAGCAACCATTACAATCGAAGGAAACGAGATCACGCATTCAAGGCGCGTTATGAATGTCGAGACAAATCTTGAAATTTTGGATTGCATGAACGACCTTGCGCGTAAGATTTGCCGCGAAACACCGCCGCCCGAAGAATTTGAACGTCTGATCAAGGAAAAATCACAGGTTAGAAGATACAATCATGTTCAGAAAATCATCATCTATGCCATGATCAGTTTTTCTTTTACCGTATTCTTCGCAGGAACATGGCTGGATGCGTGCGCTTCCGCCGTCACAGGTATCGCCATATATTTTGCTGGTCAGCTTGCGCGGCTGATTGGAGGAAATATCGTATTTTCCGATATATTGTGTGCCGGGATTTCTGCGCTGCTTGCTGTGATTTTTTCCCGACTGGGTTTTGGACATGATGCGGACAAAATTATCATCGGAAATATAATGCTTCTGATTCCGGGTGTTGAGCTTGTCAACGGCATGCGTGATTTCATCGCAGGCGACATTCAGGCGGGCATTATGCATATTGCAGAAGCGCTGTTTATTGCGATTGTGCTTGCAGTCGGCGCGGCAGGCGTTCTTACGCTTATGGGAGGCGGAAACGTATGATCATGGAAGAATGGATCATTCCGATCCTGATGGCCGCAGTCGGAAGCGTAACATTCGGAATGTTTTTTGGTATTTATTCCAAGAAACTCGTTTTTTCTGCGCTTGGCGGCGCGCTTACGTGGAGCGTTTACCTGTTGGCGATGCATTTTAACGTAAACGAACCCATCTGTTATGCACTCGCTGCAGCGGCGGGAACGCTTTTTGCCGAAATCCTTGCAAGAATCGTAAAAACGCCGGTTACGCTTTTTATCATAACATCGGTAATTCCTCTTGTTCCCGGCGGTGCGCTTTATTATACTATGCTCGGGCTTCTTCAGGGAAATCAGGAGGTGTTCCTCCTCAAAGGCTCCTATACGCTCTCTGCCGCCGGAGCCATGGCGCTTGGAATGTTTGCAGCAACCATGCTTTTTAAAATTGTATTCAGTTTCTTTGGCTTCACAAAAAAGAAAAAGCGCGCATAAAAAATGGAATGCCTCAAAAGATGGGCATTCCATTTTTTATGCTTTTCACTGCACGATCGGCATTTCGACATTTCTTGCAAGCTTCATAATCTGATCCTCGATGCTGATGGTGACCTCGGTTTCGAGCGTGCGCTCAAATTCGGGTTTGCTCATGGTTTCCATAAGCGATTCCTCGATCATGCGTCTTTGTCTTGCGGAAGAAAGGCTTCCCTTAAAAGTTCTGTAGATGATGGCTCGTGTGAACAGAGGCAGATCGGCCTTGTTGATCTGGGAAGCGATCATTTTCTTGCCGAAATATGCAACAGCGAGACCTAAAACTGCGCCGATCAGGATGCCGGGAAGACCGGTCGTCAGAAGAGCAAGTCCGCCGCCGCCGCAAATGGTGGCGCTTACAGCGCCGGTAATGACGTAGGCGATGCCGCTGATGGCGGGGTTTTCAAAAAGAATATTGACCTGATCGGGGCCTGCGATGGATTTTAGATAGCTAAGTGACATACATGCCCTGTCTACATCGTGCTTTCTGCAGATTTCGTCCAATTGCGGCTGAACGCGTGCAAACAGCTTTTGACACCATGTGTCGATCGCAGGACAAATCTCAGGGATGTCCTTGAGTCCCGAAAGAAGCAGCCTGGTTCTTTCGATGATCGGCTTTTCCATATCGTTTATGGACTTGATCTCGCCTTTTTTCCAGTCGGTAAGAACGTTTAAAACAACGTCGTGGATGATTCTTCCGGAAAGAATGCTTGAAAGCGGAACGGTCAGCCACTGAATGGATTCGCTTATTGCGTCGCGGATATCTCCGCTGTCAAAATATGCCTGGATGTCGCTGTTGAAAAGTTCAAGACGCTTGTCCACTCTTGCGGCATACGCAAGGCCTTTGGCGATCGAGTATTCGGGATTGGGGCAGAGGATAACCTGGCTGTCCGGGAACTGGCGTTCAACTGCTTCGCGGAAAAAGCGCATTCTGGATGCGCCGCCGGTCAGAATCACGAGTTTCGGCGGATTTTCAAGCGTGGACTGATGGGTATGCCTTAATAGATCGCTCAGGCTTTCGTAGAACGATGCACCGTGCAATTCGTCCATGGGCGTAGAGAGAATCTCGTCCATGATATCTTCGGTGAGTTCGAACTTCACGCGCACAGGCTCGTCATAGTATACGGTTTCGCCGCCGACGCAGGGCGTGTTTTTCCATTCATCCTCGTTTATGAAATACTGCTCCTTGAGCCTTCTGGCCGCAATTTCCACACGATGCTTCCACGACGGGGACTTTTGAAAGACGTTTTCGAGAATATCTTTTTTCTTGTTCTCGCCGATAGCGCGTCTGAGCATACCTGCCTCGATCAGACCGCCGCCGAGGTTTACGTCGCCGAACGTTCCTACAGCCGATTCCTTGCCGTTTACAATGTAGGCAAAATCGGTGGTGGAGGATCCGATGTCGATGACCAGCGTCGTTTGATTGAGAAGCTCGGGCGAAACCTTCAATTCATGTGCATATCTTGCATAGAAAAACGCTGCGCGCGACTCCGAAACGATATGAACGGACGAAAAGCCCGCTTTCTTCAGAATATCCGTATATCTTTTTCTGTCGATGTCCTTCCAGCCTGCGGGACAGCCGACTGCGACCGTGATATCCCCATTGAAAAAGTCCTCCTTTTCGTGAAGAAGGGCGCTTTTCAGACCATGGGCAAAGCGTTCAATGTCGCGCTCGGATTCAAGAGAGGATAAAAAGCGGCTTTTGAACCTTGAACGAAGGTGAACGACTTTTCTGTCAATCAGCGCCTTTTCGCCGACCAGCACGTCGGTGCCCGACATGCCGACTACAGAAATTATACTGCCACACCCGTCGATTGATTCTATGACAGGCTCAATAATGCTTTCTTCTTCAAGCACCGCAACTGCGCTTTCGCCGTCGCCGATGTCAATGCCGATGTATTTCATAAATCCTTATTCCTCCGGAATTTCCTGTGTGTGTTCGATGGCGAGGCCTTTGGACAGCACCCGTCCGTTTTTGATCAGCGCGGGTACGATGGTGCGTGTTTGACGAATGGTGGGCATGACGTCAAAATATTCATCGTTTGTGCCGTCGTAATCGTAAAGAGAATAGCCGCGCTGAATGCTTAACGCAGTGATGGCCGTCATCAGCTCGTCCGGCACGCTGTCGGGATCCTCTCTTTTCATACCGACGGCTTTGGTAATCAGCTGAAGAACGCCTTCGTCTTCGTCCTGATTTTTGCCGGGAATATTCAGATACGCTTCAAGGTCGCGGTCGATGGCTTCCATGCGACGTTCGGTCAGAAGGAAAAGCGCTTTTGCATTCACACTCTGACCGATATCGGCTTTCGGTTTCTCCTTAGGCCAAAGGAAGGAAAGAACAAAAAGAACAAGGGAAACAAGCGCAAGAATAAACACATACCACTTTGCGCTTTTATAAATCAAGAACAAAACGCCTAAGCCTGCAATCAGACCCAGAAGCGCAAAAAGGGCTGACAAAGAAAGCAGCTTTGTTTTGCGCCATTTGATTTCGGGCGGGTTGATTGCGCTCAGTGCGGAAATCAGCCCTGCTTCATGGGAAAACAGAATGCTGCCCAGCTGCCTTGAAAGGGAATCGTTCATCTGGGACAGGGTCAGCTGCTGGGTGTCGGTGATCACGCGGCGAAGCTCCGACTGGATGTCTTCGGTGCTTTTGAGCGCATCATAATTTACGTTTTCGGTCAATGCCTTAAAATGTTCTGCGGCTAAAGACATATTTTCACTTCCGTTTCGTATATCATTTGATCTTTTTTCTGAGTTCTTCTTCCGTTTCGTTTTCGCGGATGCGTCTTGTAATCAGCAAAAAACGTTCGTCATCCTCGTTATAGGCGCATGTTACAAGGGACAAAAGCTGATCGGTTTCTTCGGCGCCGACTTTCGTCATGTATAAAGCATGCTGACTTACATCGTACATAAAGGATTTGAAGCTTGTTTCTCCGAAGGCGAACGTTCTTAGATTGAAGCCCTCGGTCAGCATTTCGCCGGCAGGAAGTCTGATCGCCGCAAGGACAACGAAACTGCCTTTTTCATACAGCGTATCAAAATACACAAAGGGATTGTTGTAGGCGTATTCTATGGATTTATAGCGGGTGAGACGGGCGAGCATCGTGCCGTTTTTCATATTATGGCCGTAAATGATCATGTGCTGATCCTGCGGCCAGATCTGATTGACCTCGTCCAAAAACAGGGCGCCGCTGTTTTTCTTTTCGCCGTAAAAGTCGTGGTCAAGATAATATTCGTTGTCTCTTTGAACCACGAAAAGTTCTATATCGTCAACGGTCTTTGCGGGGATATGAAGAAAGCCGACGACGTCGGGATTGATTGAAAAAGCTTCTGAAAACTCGGGCGCAATCTCCTTTGGCGGGCGGGGATAGGTGATGATGACCGGTTCGGTTTCCGATGCCGCCTCGGGCGTTGTTTGGATTTGTTCGGTGGATATGCCTTTGCTGCCTGAAATCGTCTGACCTTTTTTATACAGATCCGAAAGATACTTGTTGTCCTTTTCGGTTTCTCTTTGCAGAAGATAATACTTTAAAATATACATCCCTGCAACGATCAAAAGAAGAAGGCACAGAGCGATAAGAAGCGTATTGACGGAGCCGGCGCGTTTTCCTTTTTTCTTCCTGTTTTTCTGATCCTTCATATATTCCTCCGGACATAAGCTTACATCTTATTATACATGATTTTTGTTCACGGCGCAATAGAAAACTCGCCTGGTCCTTTAAGAATACCCATGCGCCCGGTTTCATACGATTTTTTAGAACGAATCAGAAAGCGGAGGCATTTTGAATGAATCAAACGAATCTGTATTCGGACATTGCCGATCGTTCCGGGGGCGACATATATATCGGCGTTGTGGGGCCGGTTCGAACGGGAAAATCAACCTTT
>JAZSFI010000198.1:0-1814 GCA_045532135.1 Clostridia bacterium
CTGTTTGCCGCTTAGCTGTGAGCAATTATTGTTTCAATCAATCGTAGGGCGAGGGCTTGCTCCCGCCCTACCGATATTGCCGCATGAAACAGAATTGATTAAAACAGCATTTTGTAGTGAATCATGAAAAGAGGCTGTTGCATATATCTGCAGCAGCCCCTTTTCGTCCGGGAATGCACGGGATGGGAAACCCATCCCCTACAGGGTTGGAAGCATCATTTATGTAAAAACGCCCAATCCTACCGTAGGGGACGGGTTTCCCGTCCCGAAATCATGTTTGTTGTGGATTCTTATTCCGTTTTCCGCTTTTCAAACTCCTTCTTAAACATCTTCTTGTACGGCATGAGCATGCCTTCGCTCATGGCGTTGCCCATTTTTGCTTTGATTTTGGGATTGGAAATAAGCGCGCCGACCAAATACATTTTAAGCATCATGCCCTTTTTCTTCTGCGGGAAGTCGTACTGGCCGTGGGCCTTAAAGAATTTGTGGTCGGCCTTCATGAAGCCCTGCATAAGATAGATGAGGTCGCGGAAGATTTTCATGCCGCCGACGCCGTAAAAATTGCTTGGCTGGGTGAACTTGTTTTCAAGCGCATAGGCGAGCGTTTTGGAAAGGCGGTCGATTTCGCCGTTCGGGTCGGTTTCATCGGCGGCTGCGCCGCACAGGAAATTTCCGCCAACCTGAGCGCGGGCTTCGACAATGGTTCTCACGTTTTCCTCTTTGGAATATGCGCCGCTGATCAGATAGCCCGTGGGGGCGCCCATGGTGACGGTTCTGTGTCCATTACAGAACTGGCGGTCATCGTACATTTTAAACCGCGCGCCCATCGAGTGGTCGCGGATGGTGAAGGCGTACACGATTGCGTCCGCTGACTGGATGGTGTTTCTCAAAAAATCGTCAAAGCGGTCGGTATAGACGCATTTTCCCGAAACCGCGCAGCCAAAGCAGCCGAGGCATCCGCCGCGGATTTCCGTTTCCCACAGGTTCACCACGCGCACCTTAAAGGGCGATACAGTGATAAACCGGTCGATCATGGCGTTTAAGGAAAGGTCTTCCTTTTTCGCGTCCGTTACGAGAACAACTTCCTTTTCAATCGAAGACGCCGCCTTTTCTCCCTTTTCCGCAATCACGGGTGTAAAGGCGTAAGGTTCGGACAGCCGCTTTTCAAAAACGCCGTTTTCCATGCAGAATTCAGCGTATTCGAAAAACGCCCTTGCTTCCTTCCGGCCTTTTTCAGTGAGGAGATCGTCCATGTCGGCGGAGAGGCCCTTGATCACGTTCATGCCAAGATCCTGGCAGTTGTCCGTCACAAACTTATGCGCAGTTACGTCGTAAAAGTGCTTGGAGGTGGTAATCTGGGTCGCAGTTTTCCCCTTCAGATCGATGTTTCTTTCTTTGATAAGTTCAAAGAACCTGTGAATCTGACTGGGCGCGATAAAAGTATATACGGGATAGGAAAACAATATCAGGCCGGCTTTTTCCAGCGCCGTTTGCGCTGCGGAAAAATCTTTTTCCAGCGCCCTGATCCCTTGCCCTGCGCTCAGGTATTCAAATGTATGCTTAGGATACGCCTTTTCAAGATACTTGACCGTTTGAAGCGTGACGGAGTATTCGCCCTTGGGGCTTCCGTTCACGATGAGAATATGCATGCGCTTCGCTTCTTTCCGTATTTAATCCGGCTTGGTTTCAAGCGACAAATCAAAATCGCCCAATTTATTCACTTTAAAGCCGTTTTTCTTGTATTCTTCATAGTCGAACGCTTCCAATTCGTCAATGGCGAGCTTATGGAACTCGTAGAAATTGTGCCACCACTC
>JAZSFI010000081.1:0-6065 GCA_045532135.1 Clostridia bacterium
AAAGCTCCATGACCTTAAAGAAGAACATAAGGAAAGATGGTTTAAGGACAACCGCGCATCCGAATGGGAGTATGTAATGGCGCGGTATGACGAACTCATCGACAGCTTCAAATCGCTGAAAAGATATTGCCTCAATGCAAAAAGGCTGCAAGCAGTGAAAAAAATATAAAATGAAAGAGAAATGCAAGGGGAATGCGGGAAGCGGCTGATTGCGTTTTGTGTTTCGTTTCTTTATCCATATCAAATCATTGTCCTCAAACGCCATATACTAAACTTTCGGTCGAGTGATACTAAATTTTAACGCGCCGGTTGCGCTTGTTCCATTGACAAATACTCTATATAGTGGTTTAATATAATCTATCAATAAGTTTAGTTATCTTAAACAGAAAGGACGGGCGGAAAATGCAGATTGGCGAAAAAATCAAACGGCTCAGACTGCAGCGGGGACTGACTCAGGAAGAACTCGCCGACCGCTGCGAGCTTTCAAAAGGCTTTATATCTTTGGTAGAACGAGATTTGACTTCCCCCTCGATCACCACGCTTCAGGACATGCTGGCGTCTCTGGGAAGCGATCTGTCCGGGTTCTTTGCGCGCGAAGCGGACGAAAAGATCGTTTTCGGCGACGAAGACATCTGCGTAAAGGAAGACGACGAGAATTTGAAAGGGCATATCCGCTGGCTCGTGCCCACCGCACAGAAAAACAGCATGGAGCCGATCCTTCTTGAAATGGCCTCGGGCGGCGAAACCGCCATGCAGGATCCCCACGAGGGCGAAGAATTCGGCTATGTGCTTTCGGGCAGCATCGTGATTGAGCTCGGCGAAAAGCGCATCCGCGCCCGCAAGGACGAAAGCTTCTACTTTAAACCCACCCAGCCCCACCGGATCATGAACACGTCAAAGCAGACGGCAAAGCTGATCTGGGTGGCGACGCCTCCGAGTTTTTAGACGGACGGGAGATAGAGCAAGATGTACGAAAATACGAAGCTGATTGAGCTTAAAAATATCAGTAAATCGTTTGGCGACACGCAGGTACTCAAAAATGTGGACATTTATATCCGCCGCAAGGAATTTGTGACCCTTCTGGGGCCTTCCGGCTGCGGAAAGACCACAATGCTGCGCATTATCGGCGGATTTGAATTTCCGGATGAGGGCGAAGTGCTGTTTGACGGAAAGGACATCCAGTCCCTTCCGCCCTATCGCCGCCGCGTAAACACGGTTTTTCAGAAATATGCGCTTTTCACCCATTTAAACGTATACGACAACATCGCTTTCGGACTGAAGCTTAAAAAGCCCGAAGAGCTTTTGCCGAACGAAAAAAAGATCACACGGCGCAAGATCAGAGCTGAAATCGACAGACGGGTCAAAAGAATGCTCAAGCTCGTCAAAATGGAAGGCTATGAAAAAAGAGGCGTCGACGCGCTCTCCGGCGGTCAGCAGCAAAGAATCGCCATCGCCCGCGCGCTTGTAAACGAGCCCGAGGTTCTGCTTCTGGACGAACCGCTGGGCGCGCTCGACCTCAAACTCAGAAAAGAGATGCAGGTAGAGCTTAAAAGCATGCAGCAGCAGCTGGGCATCACCTTTATCTACGTCACCCATGATCAGGAAGAAGCGCTCACCATGTCCGACACCATCGTCGTCATGAACGGCGGCAAAATCCAGCAGATCGGCGACGGTAAGAGCATCTATGACGAACCCAAAAATGCGTTCGTTGCAAACTTTATCGGCGACAGCAACATCCTCTTAGGCACGATGCTCAAGGATTTTGAAGTCGAATGCGCAGGCCATCGCTTTGAGTGCGTGGACGAAGGCTTTATGGAAAACGAGGGCGTGGACGTGGTCGTTCGTCCCGAGGACGTAATGGTCGTCGGAAGCGACGTCGGCATGCTGGTGGGCGAAGTTGAAAGCGTATTTTTCAAAGGCGTTCACTACGAAATGAAGGTAAACACCGGCGCTTTCACCTGGAAAGTGCATTCCACCACCATGTATCCCGCGGGCAGCCGCGTGGGTCTTTCCATCGTGCCCAGCAATATCCACATTATGCGCAGGATGGAGGCGGAAGGATAAGTTGAAAAGAAGCTTTTTTTCCGGTCCGTATGCGCTGTGGATGGTTTTATTCACCATCTGCCCGATGATCTTCGTTTTGTATTACGCATTCACAAACGGAGACGGCGGATTTTCCGTTCAGAGCATTTTGGAATGCCTTGAGCCCACCACCATCCGCGTATTTTTAAGAAGCATCAAGCTCGCCTTCATCTGCACGGTCATCTGCCTGATTCTGGGCTATCCTGCGGCGCAGATGCTGGCCAGCAAGGATTTTTCCAAATACAAGATGCTGTTTGTGCTGTTTATCCTCCCCATGTGGATGAACTTCCTTTTAAGAACCTATGCAACCATGTCGCTTCTGGAGCGCCGCGGCATCATCAACACCATTTTGGAGCGTTTCGGCTTCGAGCCGCTTACGCTGATCGGCACCGAGGGCGCGGTCGTGTTCGGCATGGTATACAACTATCTGCCCTTTATGATTCTGCCCATTCACACTGCGCTTAAAAAGATGGACACGCGCGTGATTGAAGCGGCGCAGGATCTGGGCGCAAATCCTCTTCGCGTGTTTACCCGCGTCATCTTCCCTTTGTCGATTCCCGGCGTTATCAGCGGAATCACCATGGTGTTCATGCCCGCGGTTACGACATTTGCCATTTCGCGTCTTCTCGGAAGCGGAAACTTCATGCTCCTTGGCGACATGATCGAAAAGCAGTTCCTTGAAATGCACGACTGGTCCTTCGGCTCGGCGCTTTCCATGTTCATGATGGTCATCATCGTGCTTTCAATCGGTCTTTTAAACCGCATCGATCCCAGCAAGGGAGAAAGGAGCGGTAACTGGTGAAAAGGCTGTTTAAATATTTAAAGGGCACATATCTGGGACTTCTTCTGCTTCTTCTCTACTCCCCCATCGCGGTCATGATCGTTTTGTCCTTCAACGAATCCAAGTCCCGCGCCAATTTCAGCTGGGGCGGCCTCAAGTGGTATTACGAGCTTTTCTATGAAAGCCCGGAAATCATCGAGGCATTAAAGCTCACGCTGGCGGTTGCGGTCATTGCAACGCTTGTCTCCATCGTTCTTGGAACGCTCGGCGCGATCGGCATTCACGCCTGCAAAAAGGGATATGCGGCGATGCTGATGAATTTGTCCTATCTTCCCATGACCATGCCCGACATCGTGACCGGCGTAAGTCTGATGCTGATGTTCGTGTTTGTAAACACCTATGTTTACTTCCCGCGCGGTTTTATTACGATGCTGATTGCGCACATCACGTTTGATACGCCGTATGTTTTGTTCTCGGTCATGCCGAAACTTAAACAAATGAACCCCAACACCTACGAAGCCGCGCTGGATCTGGGCTGCAGACCCATGAAGGCGATTGTGAAGGTCATCCTGCCCGAAATCAGCCCCGGCATCGTAACGGGCGGTCTGCTCGCCTTTACAATGTCTTTGGACGACTTCGTCATCTCCTTCTTCACCAGCGAATCCAACAACCTTTCCATGCTCGTGTATGCAGCGGCAAAGCGCGGCGTCGAGCCCACGATCTACGCGCTTTCCACCCTCATGTTCATCGCGATTCTGATCCTCTTGATCATCATCAACAAACGCTCCGATCTTGAGAGCATATCATAACAAGGAGGTTTACCCGAATGAAAAAGCTTTCTGTTTTGGTTGCCCTGGTTTTGGTTTTCTCTTTCTTCGCGCCTGTTCTCCCAAAGGCCTTCGCCGAAGAAACCATCACCGTCTTCAACTGGTATGATTACATCGACAGCACCGTCATCAAGCAGTTTGAAGAAGAGACCGGCATTAAGGTAAAATACGCCAACTTCACAACCGTCGAAGAAATGTATGTCAAAATGACTGCCGGCGGCGGAAACTACGACATCATCATCCCCTCCGACTATATGATCGAGCGTCTGATCAAGGAAGACATGCTTCAGGAGCTCGATTACGACCTCATTCCCAACGCCGAAGGCCTGATTGAATGGATGAAGGATCCCTCCTACGATCCCGAAGGCCTCCACTCCGTTCCATACATGTGGGGCACGGTCGGCATCCTCTATAACACCGAATACGTGGATGAAGAAATCACCTCCTGGCAGTCCATCTTCAATCCCGATTACCAGAAGGACGTTTTCATGCTGGATTCCTACCGCGACACGATCGGTATTACCCTGAAAATGCTGGGCTATCCGATCAACACCCGTGAAGAGGAAGCGCTGAATGCCGCCAAGGAAGCCCTTATCCAGCAGAAACAGGACGGCATCGTGCAGGGTTATCTCGTGGACGAAGTCAAGGACAAGATGATCGGCGGCGAAGCAGCCATGGCCGTTATGTGGTCGGGCGACGCGATGTACGCCATCATGGAAAATGACTCCCTCGAATACGTCGTTCCCGAGGAAGGCTCCAACGTATGGCTCGACGCCATGTGCATTCCGAAAACCTGCGAAAACGTCGAAGCCGCCCATGCGTTCATCGACTTCATGTGCCGTCCGGACATCGCCTATAAAAACATGCAGTACATCTACTACTCCACCCCCATCGCGGAAGTTGTAGAAATGCTGGACGAAGAAGAGCTGGAATATGAAGCGCTGAACCCCTCCGAAGAAGCGGTCGAAAGATGTGAATTCTTCCAGGACATCTCCGAATACATCGACATCTACGAAAAGATCTGGATGGAGATCAGAGCGTAAAGACGCAAAAAGCATCCGGCCGTATGGTTAAAACGGATTTCGAAAAAACAGTATCAGCCCCGGCGACGTTGTTTTCCGGGGCTTTTCTTATGTCTTTGCAGCGATTTGATCCATTTCGCCTATAAACCCAAACAGAATTGATTCAGGGGGACTTTTACAGTGACAAATTACGAAAAAATCAGATCGGCAGCGGAGTATATCCGCGCCCGCGTATCCATTTGCCCAACCGTCGGCTTGGTGTTAGGCAGCGGCCTGGGCGGATATGCCGACACATTGGAGGACGCCGTCCGCATTCCATACAGCGAAATTCCAAACTTTCCGGTTCCTACAATCCCGGGCCACACAGGTGCGCTTGTCTTCGGCAAAAAATGCGGTCGGGAAGTCGTCGTGCTTCAGGGGCGCATTCACTATTATGAGGGACTCCCGCAGCAGGAAATCACATTGCCGATTCGCGTATTGGCATTGCTTGGCGTAAAAACCGTTGTCCTCACCAACGCATGCGGCGGCGTAAATCTGGATTTCAAACCCGGTGATTTGATGCTCATTTCCGACCACATCAATTATTCCGGGGCAAATCCCCTGATCGGCCCCAATATGGATGAATTCGGGCCGCGATTCCCGGATATGTCTGACCTCTATACAGCATCCCTTCGCACGAAAATCAAGGAAAAAGCGCATGAAGCCGGCATTTTCCTGCAGGAAGGCGTATATGCAATGTATTCCGGACCCAGTTTTGAAACACCGGCGGAAATCCGTATGTTCCGCGTCATGGGCGCAGACACGGTGGGCATGTCCACAGTTCCGGAAGCAATCGTAGCAGGCCACTCAGGCATGCAGGTGGTCGGCATAAGCTGCGTAACAAACATGGCTGCCGGTATATTACCGGTAAAACTCAGCCACGAAGAAGTAACCGAGACCGCCAACCGCGTAAAACAGGTGTTTCAAAAACTGATTGACTTGATCGTGGAGACTGTTTAAAACAGCGGCGCTGATGCAATCAAACTGCATCAGCGCCGCTGTTTACCTGTATTACATCCCTTTGTCAATAAACCGCTCCCTTTCTGTGAACAGTTTATCGCATACAAAACATTTTCTTGAAATACGTTTCCGAAATAAAAAAATCCCCTGCGAGCAATATGAGCCGCAAGGGAAAAATTATTTTTTAGAAGTCTGCGTTTCCGGTGGTTCTCGGGAAGGGGAGAACATCGCGGATGTTTGCGATGCCGGTTAAGTACATGATCATGCGCTCAAAGCCCATGCCGAAGCCGGAATGCTTGACGGAGCCGTACTTGCGAAGCTCAAGATACCACCAGTAATCCTCGGGCTTCATGC
>JAZSFI010000274.1:0-2480 GCA_045532135.1 Clostridia bacterium
CCAGTATCAGCAGACGAATCTGAATCTCAAGGGCTGCATTCTGGATTTACGTCAAATCAATACGCAAGCCAGCGTTCCGTTTTATGTGTCGAGCAAGGGGTATGGTTTTCTGATGAACAATCCCGCCATCGGAAAGGCGTCCTTCGGCAACAATTTTACCGAATGGCAGTTTGAATCCACCAAGCAGATCGACTACTGGATCACAGCCGGCGATACGCCCGCAGACATCGAAAAACAGTATTCCGCCTGCACAGGCCGCGCCCCGATGATGCCCGATTACGCCATGGGATTTTGGCAGTGCAAGCTCAGATATCAGACGCAGGACGAGCTTTTGTCCGTCGCACGCGAATATCACAGGCGCGGCATTCCCGTGGACATCATCGTCGCCGACTTCTTCCACTGGACAAAGATGGGCGAATGGAAATTCGATCCCCAGTTCTGGCCGGATCCGGAAAAAATGTGCAAAGAGCTTGACGAAATGGGCATAAAGCTTGTCGTGTCCGTATGGCCGACGGTGGACATGCAGTCGGAAAACATGGGCGAAATGACCGAGCGCGACATGCTCGTTCGCGTAAACCGCGGCATGAACCGCCAGATGGAATGCGTAAACATTTCGCAGTTTGCCGACATGACCAATCCCGAAACGCGCAAGTTTGTGTTTGATCTTTTAAAGAAAAACTACTTGGACAAGGGCGTTTCCCAGTTCTGGCTGGACGTCGCCGAACCCGAATTCGACACGCCCGACCACGACATCTATCGCTTCTACAAAGGACAGGCGCTGGAAGTTGCCAACGCCTATCCCGCGGATTACGCCAAAATGATCTATGAGGGCATGCAAGCGGCCGGACGCGACGACGTGATTTCGCTTGTGCGCTGCGCATGGGCGGGCTCGCAGAAATACGGCGCTCTGGCATGGTCGGGCGATGTTCAGTCGAATTTTGAAACCTTTAAGCGCCAGGTCGTTGCAGGGCTTAACATGGGCATGGCGGGCATTGCGTGGTGGAACGCGGATATCGGCGGCTTCTTCATGGGCGATATCCGGGACGAAAAATTCCATGAACTGCTCATGCGCTGGTTCGCCTTTGCAGCCTTCTCCCCCGTTATGCGCCTGCACGGCGACAGAAATCCCCACGACAAGCCTGCGCTCATCTCCTCCGGCGGCAAGGAATGCTGCGCGTCCGGCGCGGACAACGAGGTCTGGAGCTACGGCGAAAAGGTCGAAAAGGTTCTTCTGAAATTCATCCGCCTTCGCTACCGCATAAAGCCCTACACCGCGCGTCTTATGCAAAAGGCGCATGAAACCGGTTCT
This sequence comes from Clostridia bacterium, assembly GCA_045532135.1. Lineage (GTDB taxonomy): Bacteria > Bacillota > Clostridia > Christensenellales > Aristaeellaceae > SFHK01. The sequence goes on from JAZSFI010000274.1 coordinate 1,310, forward strand.
CCCGTGATCCGCCCAGTGTTCTATAATTTCCCCAATGACAAAAAGGCATGGGATGTGGAGGACGCCTATATGTACGGAGACGATGTGCTCGTTGCCCCGATTTTTGAGGCAGGCGTGACCGAAAGACAAGTCTACCTCCCCGAAGGCGCAAACTGGATCGACGCCGAAAGCGGCGTAATCCATACCGGCGGTCAGACCGTAACCGCCTCCGCTCCAATCGACGTGATCCCGGTCTTTGTGAAAGAAGGATCGGACGTACTTGAACTGATACGAGGATAAAGGCAAACAAAAAAGATCGGGATGGGAAATCCTCCATGCAAAAGCCTTGGCTTATTTACAGGATACCGGCTTCCCATCCCGTTTTATATTGCTATAAAAACACAGGCAATCGCAAATCTCATTTGCCCCGCGCCCGGATAATCTCCATGCCCTCTTTGCCCGTAATGTGTTCGGGCGTAATCTCAATCAGCGCCATTGAAGATAAATTTTCATCGATATCCGCCTGTATCGCGGGCATATTGTTTGAATATTTCAGCGCAAAGCGGCGCACAAGCGCAAGCTTTTCCGCCGCATCCTCACAAAGAATCGCCCTTCCGAACACAACGACGCTTCTGTAGGCCGTTGTGAGCTTGTCCTTAATCACATCGTCTTTGTCAATCACGAGGAAGGAAACCTTGCCGCATCCCCGGATTGCGTCGATTTTGTGGCCGGTATTGGCCGAATGAAGATAGATTTTTCCATCAAGATACGCAAAATTCATCGCAACGGCATACGGATATCCGTTTGGACTGATAACCGACAAAACGCCCGTTTTTGCGCGCTCAAGCACCTGTACAGCATCCGCATCCGTCATTTGCTGGCGGATTCTTCTCATTTTGGGAAACATGGTTTTCCTCCTGTATGTGTCAGAATTTTTTATATTCGCAATCTCGTTTTCCTAATTATACCACACAGCGCAAGTGAAACCTTGAAGGAACGCGCAAATTATGATATACTTTTTTAGAAGAAGGGAGGTCCTTTCTGTGGACTGGAAAATTTTCATCCTCGCTCTGATGCTTTTGGGTCCCGCCTACCGGCTGATTCTGAACATCGTAAGCTACAAACCCGCAAATAACCCCACCCCCGAAAGCGCCAAGGACGTTTACGACGCCGATACCTATATCAGATGGAA
>JAZSFI010000502.1:0-2935 GCA_045532135.1 Clostridia bacterium
CGAATGCGGAAACCATCTTGAGAAACTCAAGGGATATCTTGATGCCATCGGCGTTGAATACGAAATCGACAAGGGCATCGTCCGCGGTCTCGACTATTACACCAAGACTGTGTTTGAAATCATCACCAAAATGCCAGACGGCAGCGAACTGACGGTTTGCGGCGGCGGCAGATACGACGGACTTGTCGAGCAGCTGGGCGGCCCGGAAATGGCCGGCATCGGCTTTGGCATGGGCGTTGAAAGAATTCTGATGGTTCAGGACATGCTGGGTTTCGAAGCACAGGCGCCGCGTCTTCTGGACGCCTTCATTGTCACAATGGGCGACGAAGCGCGCCTTGCCGGTGAAAAACTGGTTCGTTCCCTCCGCATTTTCGGCATCAAGGCCGATCTTGACCACTGCGCGCGCAGCATGAAGGCGCAGTTCAAATATGCCGATAAGCTGGGCGCGGCAAAGGTCATTATTTTAGCAGGCGATGAGCTTGCAAAGGGCGTTGCCAAGATCCGCGACATGGAAACCCACGAAGAAATCGAAAAGCCGCTTGACGAAATCGTCAAAGCGATCAAGCAAGGAGTGTAACGAAAAATGCTTACCTATAAAAGAGATCATTACTGCGGTCTTTTAACCCGCGAAAACGCAGGTCAGGAAGTTCATCTTTCCGGCTGGGTGCAGAGAACCCGCGACGTCGGCGGCGTAGTATTCGTATGGATGCGCGACCGTGAAGGCATCGTTCAGCTCGTATTCGAAGAGAGCGTATGCGGAAAAGAAATCTTCGAAATGGGCAGATCCCTGCGTGCAGAATACGTTCTGACCGCTGTCGGCGAAGTGCGCATGCGCGCGGAAAACGCAGTCAACAAGGACCTCAAAACCGGCGAAATCGAAGTGTTTGTAAAGGATGCAGCGCTTCTCAACAAGTCCGAGACCCCGCCGATCTATATCGACGACAAGGCCGAGGAAAGCGAGCTTGTTCGCCTCAAGTACCGCTATCTGGATCTTAGAAGAACGAAGCTTCAGAACAACCTGCGCGTTCGTTCCCAGATCGTTTCCACCATCCGTTCCTACATGGACAGCATGGGCTTTTATGAAATCGAGACCCCCATTCTGACCAAATCCACGCCCGAAGGCGCGCGCGACTTCCTCGTGCCCTCCCGTCTTCACCACGGCACCTTCTACGCCCTTCCTCAGTCTCCCCAGATTTACAAGCAGCTTCTGATGCTGTCCGGTTTTGACAAGTATTATCAGGTTGCCCGCTGCTTCCGCGACGAAGACAGCCGCGCCGACCGCCAGCCCGAATTCACACAGCTCGACATCGAAATGAGCTTTATCGAGCCGGGTGACATTCAGACCGTAGTTGAAGGCGCGTTTGCCGCTGTTTTCAAGAAGGTCAAAAACATCGACATTTCCTTGCCCCTTCCGCGCATGACCTGGCGCTACGCCATGGAAAACTACGGAAGCGACAAGCCCGACACCCGCTTTGAAATGAAGATCAAGGACTTCACCGAAAAGGCGGCTTCCTGCGGCTTCCCGCTGTTTGAAAACTGTGTAGCCGAAGGCGGACAGGTTCGCGGCATCAACGCAAAGGGTCTGGGCGCGATGACCAGAAAAGAAATCGACTCCTACGCCGAATTCGTAAAGACCTACAGAGCCAAGGGCCTTCCCTACGTTGTTATCAATGCCGACGGCACCGCAAAGTCCTCCTTCAACAAGTTCCTGACGCCGGAACTGGTTGAGGCTGTCAAGGAAGTCTTCGAAGCCGAAGCCGGCGACATCGTCTTCTTCGCCTCCGACAAGAAGGCCGTTGTCCTTCAGGCGCTGGGCGCGCTCAGATGCGAAATCGCAAAGCGTCACGGCATGATTGATCATAACAAATACAACCTTTTCTGGGTCACCGAGTTCCCGCTTCTTGAGTACGACGAGGAAGAACAGCGTTACGTCGCCATGCACCATCCCTTCACCAGTTGGATGGAAGAAGACGCCGAGAACATTAAGAAGGATCCCGGCAATGTCCGCGCCAAGGCCTACGACCTCGTTATGAACGGCATCGAAATGGGTTCCGGCTCCATCCGCATTCACAACGCAGACGTTCAGGCCCAGATGTTCGACCTGATCGGCATTTCCAAGGAAGAAGCCCAGCACCGCTTCGGCTTCCTGCTGGACGCCTTCAAGTACGGCACGCCTCCCCACGGCGGCTTCGCCTTTGGTATTGACCGTTTGACCATGATCCTGACCGCAAGCGAATCCCTTCGCGACGTTATCGCCTTCCCCAAGGCCTCCAACGCCGCCTGCCTCATGATGGCAACCCCCGCCGACGTCAAACAGGAACAGCTGGACGCGCTGGACATCGCAATCGTTGAAACGGAAGAGGAATAAATCCTCCATCATATACAAACCCTGCGAAGGGATTGTTGCAGACAAAATGCAGCAATCCCTTCGCAGTGATCATTGTATGATAACGCTGTATAACCCGTAGGTCGGGAGCAAGCTCCGCCCTGTGATGTATGAAACTTTTTCTCGTTCGGTTTCACAACCATACGCTTATGAGGTGAAGTATGAATTCCAATGTCCGCGAATGGGCGAAAAGCCTTTTTCTGATCGTGCTGGGCGTATTCGTCATGACGATTTCCTATAACATGTTCCTCGTTCCGGCAAAAATCGCCCCCGGCGGCGTATCGGGCGCGGCGACCATCATCCACTATTTAAGCGGAAAGGTTCTGCCCATCGGCGCTGTATCCCTTGCCATGAACCTTCCCTTATTTCTTTTGGGATGGAAGCAGGAGGGCCGCGGTTTTATTGTAAAAACGCTCATCTCCACCGCGCTTTTGTCCCTGTTGCTGGACACCGTCAAGCTCCCCGTTCCCGAGGTTGAACCGCTTCTGGCCGCAATCTTCGGCGGCGCAATCTTAGGCATCGGCTTGGGTCTCGTTGTGTTGGGCGACG
>JAZSFI010000595.1:0-3947 GCA_045532135.1 Clostridia bacterium
TGGATCAGCTCACGTCGGTTGCGCTTCCTTCTACGCTCACCGATATCGGTAGCATGGCCTTTGCGTGGAATGACAATCTGACCGGAATTCTTGAAATTCCGTCGTCTGTCATTTCCGTCGAGCAGTCCGCCTTCCACAGCACCGGATTTACAGGTATCATCCTGAATTCGGATGCGAAGATCGGCGGAAACGGCGCGCTGGGTTCGCCCAATGCGAAATTCCTTTTTATCCGCGAAGGCGCAAATCCCCGCCTTGATGCAGGCGCTTTGAATATTTGCTTCGGTTTGGAGAAAGTGATTGTTCCATCGTCTGTGACTTCCCTGCCCAAGGGACTTCTTCAAAACAGCAGCAAAGCGACCGTCATAACACCTGAGGGAAGCGCGGCTGAAGCGTGGGCGAAGGAAAACTTCATTCCCGTTGATACAGCCTCCTACGATGCGCTCTCGGCACAGTATGAAGCGATGTATCTGCGCTCTTATGAAATGGACGAATATGTGATTCGGGAAAAAACTGCCGGGGCTGAGGATAAAACCTCCTTGCCTGAGGATACCGAAAAGATTCAAGCGCTGAATGAACGCATCGCGCAGCTTGAAGAAGAAATCGCCGCGCTGAATATGCAGATCGCCGAAAAAGACACGGACATTGCTCAGATGAGCGCGGAGCTTGAAGAGGCAAAGGAAGCGCATGAAGAAAAGGAAAACGCGGTTTCGGATGAAAAAACCGATTATACCGCGTATTCTCTTGAAGCATTGTCGGGCGTACTGACAGAGGTGAGGGAAGAGATCGAAAGCCGCGCCCCGGTTTCGGAAAAAACGCCCTACGATGATTTTGTGTATGCCTCAAACGGGAAGGAAATCTCGATCCGCGGATACCGCGGAACGGATACGGAAGTGGTGATTCCCGATGAAATTGACGGTCTTCCCGTTACCATGATCGGCTCTTCCGCTTTTGAAAACAACGGGAATATCGTAAAGGTACATATCCCGGATACCGTGCGTGAAATCGGTTTTTCTGCTTTCTATAATTGCAGAAAACTGAAAACGGTCAATATCCCTGAAAATCTCGAAATATTGGGCGGCGCTGCGTTTGGATATACCGCTTTGGAAGGCGTGCTCGTGTTTCCTGAGACGACCAAAGAAATCGGCAGCGGATCGTTTATCAACTGCAGTCTGACCGGCATCGTGATTCTCGGCGATTGCGTGATAGAAGACGGCAACACCATCAGCAACATCAAACCGATGGAGTTCATCTATGTACATTCCGGTGCGCACGTTTCCATCGAGGGCGCGATTGACAGATTGCCCAACCTGACGAAAATCGTTCTTCCGGATACGGCGGTATTGGCGATGGATGAAAGCGACAGTCCTTTCTGGAGCTGTCCTATGCTGACCATCTATACGCCCGAAGGATCGAACGTACACAAAAAAGCGATGGAATTCATGCTTCCTGTCAATACTGCCGACTTCGAAAAGTGGGATGTTTATTACGACAGCCTGTATTGAAAAACAAAGGAGCTGCTTTTAACGGGCGGCTCCTTTTGATTTATTAACCGAAAATACAACTGTACAAAAGTGATTTTTAATGTATAATAGAGACTGCGCGCAGGCCAAAAAATATTACTAAGGATAAGTGATACAATGCTGAAGGATTTCTGGGGAATCGGCGGGTATGTTCGCGAGCCGGAAGGCTATATGTCGTGGCAGCATCTTACGTTTGTTTCGTCCCTCATGGTGATCATGGTTTTGCTTTCGGTGGTTCTTGGAAGAAGAAACCGGAAAAAGCCTTATGACGACAGAAACGGTGTTTTAAAAATCTCGGCGGTTGCGCTTGTGGTTTTAAAGCTCGTTGAAATTGTCGCGCCGTGCTTCATCAATTCGGATCCGAAAGCATGGCTTTATTCGCTTCCTTTGTTCCTTTGCGATATCCAGATGATCGCGCTTCCGCTTGCAGCGTTCTGTAAGGGACGGTTCAAGGAAGCGTCCATGGACTTTGTCGCCATTTTCGGAATTCTGGGCGCGGTGTTCGGAACCTATTGCGCGGGGCAGAATTATGCCTCGTATCCCGTGATTTCCTATAACAATGTGCTCTCCGGCATCACCCATGTGATTTCCGGCTTTGCCTCGCTGTACGTCATGATTGCAGGCCTCACCAGCATGAAAAAGAGCAATATCTGGATTACCTTTGCCATTCTCTTGGGGTTCTGCGTTGCTGCGTATGTTGCGAATGTGATAATCGATTACAACTATATGTTCCTGATGCGCGGAGACGGAACGCCGTACGACATTGTGTATAACCTCGTTAACGGCAATAAAGCGCTCTATCCTTTGAGCGTTGTCGCGTTGTTCCTTTTGTATATTGTTGTGTTTTACGCGCTGTGCTTTGCTTTTGCGCGAAAGACAAAAAACCATCAGAAATAAACTGCGCGTTTTTCGAGGAGAAAATATGAACAAAAGAGTCTTCAGGGAATACGCAATCATCACAATCGGAACTGCGGTCATTGCAGCCGCCGTATACTTTTTCATGCTGCCCAGCCATGTGACCGTCGGAAGCGCGTCTGCGCTTGCAATGGTGATCGGGAATTTTGTCAATCTGCCCGTTTCCGTGATTACGTTTCTTCTCAACGCCGTTTTGCTTTTGATCGGATTTCTTCTGATCGGGCCGGAGTTCGGAGGGAAAACAGTGTATGCGTCGGTGCTGATGCCGGCGTTCATGCGCGTGTTTGAAATCATCTTTCCGGATTTTGCGTCCATTACGAACGAGCCGATTCTGGATGTTATCGGCTATATTCTGGTTGTCGGAAGCGGCCTTGCGCTTTTGTTTTCGGTCAATGCGTCCTCGGGCGGGCTCGATATTGTTGCCAAGATCATGAACAAATATCTTCACTTGGAGCTTGGACGCGCGATGAGTTTGTCCGGCATGCTGGTTGCGCTGTCGTCCGCTTTCTGCTTTGACAAAGCGACGGTTGTTCTGTCCGTCATCGGAACGTTTTTCGGCGGCATGATTGTCGATCACTTTATTTTCGGACTGAATCTGAAAAGGCGCGTGTGCATCGTATCGCCTAAACATGAGGAAATCATTCATTACATTCTCCACGAAATCCACAGCGGCGCAACCCTTTACGAGGGCATCGGCGCATACACGGGCGAAAAGCGAATGGAGATCATCGCGATCGTCGATAAGCAGGAATACCGGATGCTGATGGAGTTTATGAAAAAGACCGACCCCAAAGCGTTTATGACGGTGTATTCCGTAAACGATATCAGCTATCAGCCGAAGAAATATTGAGAGAGAATAAGCACAATATAAATATGACCCTGAAGATGTTTTTCAATTCTGTATGGGTTCAGGATGTATCGGTGTCCGAAGAATGCAACAGTAAAATAGTCTATAGATAAATAATTTCGATATTTATAGACTAATTATAGCAAAGATGAATGGACGGATACTATGAGCAATATTGCAAAGAGCGCAGGAAAGCGGATCAGAAACTATCGAACGGAAATTGGCAGAACTTTGCGGTTGTCATCCGACTTATATTGGTCAGCTTGAGCGTGGCGAAAAGAATGCTACAATAGAAAGCATTGAACGGATCAGCGCATCCCTCGGAGTGTCTTTATCGACGCTTTTTGAGAAGATCGGCGATCAGGAAGACGAGGGAGATAATATACCGCTTGCCTGCTATGAATTTCTTTCGGCAAAAACAAAAGAAGAACAGGAACAACTGTATAAAATACTGCTTGAGATGGAAAAGTACAAAACCAAATAGGAATATGCGCCGCATTTTGCGCCTGAAGCAATAAAGTAGCGGCAGGCACTTTCGTGTCTGCCGTTATTTTATTGCTTCATTGAAAAAATGAGAGCCTTTTTGATTCATGAATGTTTTCTGAGAGAAAAGACCGGATTTTTATGCCTTCTGAAAATCCCTTGTCGTATAATTTCTGAATGCC
>JAZSFI010000541.1:0-3917 GCA_045532135.1 Clostridia bacterium
ATGGATCAAGCTTTGCATCCTCGGAATACACATACATAAGCGTGTATTGATCTGCATGCCCCGTAACTTCAAGACCGTTGACCGCCTGGAAAAAGCGGATCGCTTCCTCTGTTTCCGCGCCGTATATGCCGTCGGTATTTCCAAAGAAATAGCCAAGCTCGGAAAGTCTGTACTGAAGACGCTTGACCTCCATGGAGTTTGCATTGTCCGAAATGCCGGCATACAAAGCGTCAAACGACACCATAACGGGGGTCGGCGTGGGGGTCGGCGTGGGCGTTGGCGTAGGCGTCGGCGTTGGCGTTGGCGTAGGCGTCGGCGACGGGGTCGGCGAGGGCGTTGGTATCGGCGTTACCGAAACGCGGTCAAGATTCACATTTTCCTTCGGAGCGCCTTCCTTCAGCGGCCAAAGCAGTATCAGAAATACTGCAATAAAAACAATCAGCGGATATAAAACTTTGCGCATTTGTAAAGTGTTTCCTCCGTAAAACGCATTTTATGCTTTCACATATTTTTTCATGATAAATTATATCACAAGTTTCATCTTTTGAAAAGCAAAATCAAGATAAGAAAAGATTTTCTTTGAAACGAAAAAGCCGCCGGGATCCTCCGGCAGCTTTTTTGCGTGAACATTTTCTAATTGTAAATTCTGCAGGTCGTGCCTGCCGGGATGTTTCTGTAAATCCATTCGGCGTCTTCAACCGTCAACCGTACGCAGCCGTGAGAGGCGCGCGTGCCCAAAGCGCTTACTGTGCTTTGTCTGAGCGTTGCCTCGTCCTTTTCAGAATATATCACAGAGTGGAACAGAATTCCGCCTACAATTCTGGAGGCATACTGCGCCCAGCAGTCGAACTTTTTAAAGAAATACCATCTTCCGCATGGGCCGCCCATTTTATAGGTTCCAAGAGGCGTGGGCGTTTCGGTGGTTCCGGTCGTGCAGATCATGGTTTTTACAAGCTTTGAATAGGAGCCGAAATGCCACTTATACACATACACTTTCTGCTTTGAAATCGAGATTTCAACCTTGTACTGAAAAATCGGCTTTTCAGCTATTTTCAAATCATCCGAGAAAAGAAGGATTTGCGTCTCTTCATCGGCGACCCCTGTTTCCTTCAAACCGTTCAGCCTTTGAAAATACTTGACTGCGAGAAACGTATCGTTTCCAAATTGTCCGTCAACACCGCCCGGCAGGTAATTGGCGTCATACAGCTTTCTTTGAAGCCGCCTGACGTCGTCCCCCTTCGATCCTTTTTTCAGCGTCTTTGTGTATCGGACAAAGTTGTTTTCAAGATAGTCCAGAAGCTCCAAATTGCAAACGCCTTTTTCCGTTTGATCGGTCTTTTCCGTTTCCATCGGCAGAATTCCGATATTTACCATTGAAAAATCCGCTTCTTTTTCTGAAGCGGATAACTCGTCTTCGGTATAAAGCGCGTATAGATTTCTGATTGCTGCTTCCTTCGCAGATTGGATTTTTTCAAGTCTTTCGCGCTTTTGGTTTTCCGCTTCCTCTCTGTCCAGTTTCTCTTTATAATTCTGCGCATTCAAAACGCCGGTTTCTGTTTGTTTGCCGAAGATACCGTCTGCGCGTCCATTCATGAATCCGTATTTCTTCAAAAGATTCTGAAGCGCTTTGACTTCATCCCCTTTCATTCCGAGCTTGAGGGTAAGGGGCGAATCCTCCTGATTGACGGTTGCATCTTCTTCTGTGTCCTGAACCTCGTTTTCAATTTCTTCTTCAGCGTTTGCCGTCAGGCCGATCAGGCTTCCGATCGTGACTTTATCCGAATCCTCCACCACAACATAGCCGCACGCGGTCAGAAGAAACGCGAGAATCAAAAGGATGGATATAAGTTTTTTTCGCATATTGCTTCCGCTCCTCTTTTTTGATCTTACGCTTTTTAGACCGCGCGCAAAAATGTTTTGTTCAAGTATAGATGCAGGGAATATTTGTAAGCATTACAAATACCTGTTCATATCAAAAAGTTTTCCAAAAACCAGATCCGGAATCGTTTTGGAAGCTTTTCTCATTTCCTCCGTCGTTTCACCGCTCATAACGAGAATGGACAAAATACCGTTCTGAAGACCGGTTTCAATGTCAGTATAGAGTCTGTCCCCGACCATGGCAAGCTCTCCGGGGGTAAGCCCTGTCCGCATGAGCGCGGCTTCAACGATTCCCCGGTTGGGTTTTCCGACAATCAGATCGGGACGTCTGAAGGAAGACGCATTGATAAACTCGATGATCGCGCCGATATCGGGTACAAAACCGTTTTCCGTCGGACAGTTGAAGTCAGGGTGCGTAGCAATGTACGGCAGACCGCTTCTAACAAAATCGGACACCGCTGTCATTTTTTTATAGTCAAGCGTCGTATCATATCCGATTACAACGATCTCAGGATTTTCCTGATCGACAATCACGCCTGCGTCTTTCATATCCTCAATCAGATACTCGTTTCCAAGGACAAACGCTCTTTTACCGGGATATTTTTCCTTCACGATCGCCGCTGTTGCTTCGCCGGAAGTAAGCACCTTTTTGGTGTCTACGGTCAAACCCATCTTTTTGAGCTTTTCCACATAAAATCTGGCGTTATGCGATGAGTTGTTGGTCAGAAACAAAAAATCCCTGCCCGTTTCCTGCACCTTTTTGATAAATTCCAAAGATCCTTCAATCAGCTTTCCGCCAAGATAAAACGTTCCGTCCATATCCAGAAGAAAGCATTTGACATTGTTAAGTTTAGATACATCGCAATTCATGGTGATCCTCTAATTTAATCATTTTCAAATTCAATAAAATTTTCATCCATATTTTTGACCTGTGCGAGTGATTCCACGCGGTATCCCGCATCGCGCAGACGCTGAATTCCGGGCTGGAAATTCTTCGATATGACGCTTCCTACGCCAACTACTTCGCCACCGGCCCTTTTTATGATATTAATGCCGCCAAAGGCCGCCTCGCCCTGCGCAAGGAAATCATCGATCAGGAGCACTTTATCTCCTTTTTCAATGAATTTTCCCTTTAACGTCAGCTGATAGCTCGTGCGCTTGGTAAAGGAAAATACCTCTGTCTGCAATACGCCGTCAGACAAAATCGCACTTTTGGCCTTCTTCAAAACAACCATGGGAACGCCCATATGAAGCGCAGTCATGGTTGCGGGCGCAATTCCGCTTGACTCAATCGTCACAACCTTTGTAACGCCCTCATCCTTAAAAAGGCACGCAAATTCCTTGCCGATTTCATCCATAAGGTTTACATCCACCTGATGGTTCAAAAAAGAATCCACCAGTAGGACTTCGGAATTCAGCGCTTTTCCGCATTCCAGGATTCTTTTCTTTAAAAGCTCCATAGCAGTATCCATCCTTTGTGTTTTTTCTTATTGTAACGGATTCATATTTCTTTTTCAAGCGTATTTTCTAACTTTTGGTTACAGCATTGTGCAATGCTTGATTTGTGACGTATTCTTTGGTAAAATGTCGATAAATAATATATTATCGGAGGCATCAATATGAATGCAATTCTGATTCCCGCATACAAACCGGACATGAGGCTTGTGGATCTTACGAATCTTCTTCTTTCACACGACGATCTTCGCGTGGTGGTTGTGGACGACGGAAGCGGAGACGCGTTTAAGGATGTGTTTAACGCGCTTGACAAACGCGTACATCTGATCAGCTATCCCGTAAACAAAGGAAAGGGCGGCGCGCTTAAAACAGGCATCCGGTTCATTTATGACAATCTCCCCGAATGCGAACGCCTGATTACCGCCGACGCGGACGGACAGCACACCTATCCCGACATCAAAAAGGTCATCGAAAAATCCATCGAGTGTCCGGGCGCGCTGGTGCTCGGAAGCCGCGCATTCGACGGAAACGTTCCTTTCAGAAGCAAATTCGGAAACAGCCTTACCCGCTTTGTCTTTTCCATC
>JAZSFI010000042.1:0-2684 GCA_045532135.1 Clostridia bacterium
ATGCTTGTCCTCCGCATAATTGAGTATTTATCAATCATAAGTATACACCTTTTTGCTATGTTTCGCAATCGGAAAACGAACATTTTTGTGGCGAAATCCCATACCTATTGTCAAACAGTGCAGTTTTATTTATAATTGGAATACAGGGAGGTGACGACCTTGAAACGGATTTTCATTTATGCACTGATTCTTCTTCTTTGCGGATGCGCAAAGGACGCAGGCTTTGGCGAAAACGCCGAAAGCGCGGAAATTTTTATGGTGAATGTCGGAAAAGCCGATGCAATTATCGTGCGGGCGGATGAAAATAATTATCTCATCGATACCGCGACCGAGGAGATGTGGCCGCGCGTGATGGCCGCGCTCAGGGATATGAACATTACGCGCCTGAAGGGCGTGTTCATTACGCACACGGACAAAGATCACGTAGGCGGGCTGGAAATGCTGGCAAAGAGCGATATTGCAGTTGATGCATGGTATGCGTCCAAATACTTTATTGACGTAAAGGAAGAAAAGCATCCCGCCGTCAAGGCTGCGGCGATCCGGAAAGAAACAGTCAGATTTTTGGGCGCGGGCGACAACGTGGACGGATTGTTTGAGGTTGTTGCGCCTGTTAAAATGATGGAGGACAAGGACGACAACAATTCGCTGGTCATGATTTTAAAAACGCAAAACGGAAGCGCGTTTTTTGCCGGGGACATGGAATATGCCCAGGAGAATACGATCCTCGATAAAAACCTGAAGGCCGATGTTCTGAAGGTCGGGAATCATGCGGATGACGATACCACAAGTCAGCAGCTGATCGATAAAGTGGATGCGAAAATCGCGCTCATTTCAACAAGCAGCTATGAAAAAATCGAAACGCCCGATCCTGCGCTCGTTTCCCGGCTTGAAAACAAGGGCATGCAGATTTTCTATACCGAGCATTCAACCGCCGGAATTCGCGTGACGATGGACAAAAACGGAATCAAAGCGGAATACGCTGAATGGAAGAACGCAAAACCGATTCCTGAGGGAATATATATAACGTCTGTCGATTCGTTAGATGACACAATCGAGATCGAAAACAGGGCGCAGACAGACATCGATCTTTCCGGATACTATCTGTATTCTTCCAAAGGTAAAGAAATTATGTACTTGAATCCGGGAACCGTCATCAAAGCAGGCGAAAGAATCGTTATCGGTACAAAAAGCACGCTGAATGCGAAAATTGATATACTGTGGGACGACAAAAACGTGATCAACGACAGCAAAACGGACACGATTACGCTAAACAACCCATACGGCCAAATTGTTTGCGCGTTGACGGCAAATGAATAAAACCAATGCCCGGCGAATTTGCCGGGCAAAATTTTTGCGAAAATGAACCTTTTACGGAGAATTATGCGACTTTATAGGTGAAGCCGGTTTCAGAAATCAATGAAAGGGGGAGACGGATGGATTTTGAAGCGCTTGTCAAAGCGCATGGAGAAATGGCGCTTAAATACATTCGCTTTCGCCTGCCGGCGGGCGCGGATTATGAGGACGTGTATCAGGAAACGCTGATGGCTGCGTACAGGAACATTGGAAAACTGAAAAGCGAACAGGCAGCCAAAGCGTGGCTGATTCAGATTGCAAAAAACAAGTGTGCAGACTGGTTCAGACAGCGGATGAAGACGATGGATATTGCGATTGAGGAAGTCAGTGAAAAACAGCTTTCTTACGGGAGAACAGGCAGGACGCTTAGAGATACCGTCTGTGATGCGCTTGAAATGCTTTCGGGAGAAGACCGGAAGATCTTGTATCTGTTTTACTTCAAGTGTCTGTCTCAGGCGGATATTGCAATGCGGCTGAAGATTCCCGTTGGCACGGTGAAAAGCCGCCTTCACGCCGCAAAACGAAGATTTAAGAAAGTATATCCCGATAATGGGATGAAGGAGAAGATTATGAGCACAAAGCTTTTTGAAACGCTGCCGAAATATAGGATCACAAAAATGGACGACGCGCCCTTTTCCTGCAAATGGGAGGAACTCATGGGCTGGATGATCGTACCGCGGGAAGGCGAAACGCTTTCATGGGGCCTTTACGACCAGCCGGGCGGCAAACGCACGGAATACACCGACATGAAGGTGGTCGGGAAATGCGAAATCCATGGGATTGAGGGCGTTGAAATCAAAGCGGTTCAGCATGATGCGGAGAATTACTACAGAACCGGAAGCATCAATGAAATCGAGCGCACGTTTTTTGCGCAGCTCACCGACACCCATTCAAGGTATCTGGCCGAGAGCCATGTGGAAAACGGCGTGAGAAAACTATACACCTTCCTTGACGGAGACAGCTTTTTGAACAACTGGGGCTACGGCGAGGACAACATCGGAAATGAAACCAATCTTCAAAGAAAAGGGATTCTGCATCGTAAAGGCGAAGTCATTCTCGGCGGAAGCGGAAGCGTTACGATGGATGTGGTCGGAAGATATGAAGTTGAAATCGCAGGCAAAAAGTTTGACACCATCCTCGTCATGGATGTCGAGACCTTTAACGATGCAGTGGCTTCGGAAGCCTATATCGATAAAAACGGAAGAACCGTCCTTTGGAGAAGGTTCAACAGAAACGACTGGGCGCTGAAGAGATACGGAAAACCGTGGACGGAAGTGCTTCCGGAGAATGAAAGAATGACGATCAACGGGGAAACGTACGTGCACTGGTAT
>JAZSFI010000205.1:0-8387 GCA_045532135.1 Clostridia bacterium
CGACATGGCTACGATCCGACTTTGAGTCGCAGGCGGCAGAACGGGATTGACATACACGCCGCCGTTGAACAACTCTTTTGCCTTTCTGAGTGTGTTTTCCACTTCATATGTATATACAGGAATAATCGGCGTTTGACTTTCAATGATGGGAATTTCCCTTTTCCTGAAGCCTGCGCGCGCATAGGCGCTTAAATCGCTAAGCTTCCGAACCAATTCCGGCTCTTTTTTGATGATTCTGAGCGCCTCAAGCGCAACCGCGCAGTTCGCCGGCGGAATTGCCGCGCAAAAGATATACGGGCGGGAGGAGTGCATCACATAGTTCACAACCTCCTTGGACGCAGCCATATAGCCGCCGAGGCTTGCAAGCGATTTTGAAAATGTTCCCATGTAAATGTCCACTTCGTCTTCAAGACCGAAGTAGCTCGCAGTTCCGCGTCCGCCTTCGCCCAGAACACCCAGTCCATGCGCATCATCCACCATCACGCGCGCTGCGTATTTTTTTGCAAGCGCGCAGATTTCGGGAAGCTTTGCGATATCGCCGCCCATCGAGAATACGCCGTCGGTTATAATGAGCTTTCCCGCCTTGTCCGGGATCTTGGCAAGCTGCATTTCAAGTCCCTGCATATCTGCATGCGGATATGTCAGCATGCGTCCATAGCTCAAGCGACATCCGTCATAAATCGATGCATGATTTTCCTGATCGCAGATTACATAATCGCCATGACCGACCAGCGCTGAGATGATGCCCAGATTGGATTGAAAGCCTGTTGAGAACGTGACTATGCCGTCTTTCCTCAAAAATTCCGCCAATTCCTTTTCGAGCTGAAGATGCATCTCGAGCGTTCCGTTCAGAAATCTTGAACCGGAGCAGCCCGAACCATATTTTTCAAATGCCTTGATGCCCGCTTCAATGATCTCAGGTCTCGTGGTGAGACCCAGATAATTGTTGCTGCCAAGCATGATCTTGCGGCTGCCCTCCATAATAACTTCCTTATCCTGTCTGGACTGAAGCGCATGGAAGTAGGGATAAATTCCGGCCTGTTTGAATTCGTCCGCCAATGTATATTCATAGCATTTGGTAAAGATATCCATCTTTCATTTTCACCTCTTTTTGGAATATAACGATTATACAGGCAAGCGCTTTTATTGTCAATATTTTTACATTCGCGCCTCAATCAGAACACATTTGAAATCTCGGAACATTTCAGGCATCAATTTCGTCCAAATAAAGGAGACAAACATCAGAAAGGAAGCAATCATGTTTAAGAAAATTGTGAGTTTGTTAACGCTCATTTTCGCTGTTTTCTCAGCATTTGCGCAGGAAAACGGAAATTTGAATAACGGCGGATTTGTGTTTTCGGAAAAAGAAACAGTGTATCTTGCTGACGGAAACGCTCTTTGGATGCTGAAAAACAACAAAGATCCGGTTATGATTGAAGAAGGTCCTGTTTCGATGCTTCAGGCATATGACGGACGGCTTTATTATCTGAAGGACCGGTACGGCGAGGATACATACGGCTTTACATCCTTGATTGACCAGACCCCCATGAGCTGCCTTATGGACGGAACAGACAAAAAGCGCATCGGCGCAAGCCGTGCCGTCGGAAGCCATTTTGACTTTGCCGGCGAAACAAGTCCGTTCATGGAGCTTGACATGTTTATCGGATATCAGAATTTCACGGTATATGACGGCTACATTTATTATCTGTCCAATTCCGGCATTTCCGGCGAATACGAATGCACGGGAAAATACGGATACGGCGAAGAAACGCTTTCCATCCCCGGAAAATACGAAAGCGGCATTGCGCTTTTCAGATGTGATTTAAACGGAGAAAACACGGTTATGCTGACCGGCGCAATCGGAAACTCCGTTGCAGCTATGGCAATCGATGACAACAAAATCTATCTGGCCGCAGGCTTTCAGGATACGATTTATACCTATAATTATGTGAATTATTCCATACTTTCCCTTGACGGCGAAATACTTTCTGAGTTTAAGAACACGCACATTGATCCCGAAAATCCTTTAAAAAGCGATGCCGGAGCGTTTTACCACATCCCAAACGCCGTCCTCCCTTATACAGACAACATTCTCGTTTCTCTCTCCGACAGCGAGGGCGATTATGTGGCAAGTCAGCTTTTCATGCTTGATCCCGAAGGAAACCTTACCAAAATCGCCATTGAACAAAACTATGTTCCTTCCGTGCTTTCAGACGGCAATCTTTATTATGCCGGTAGCGCCAGCTTAACCAATTTCCATGACGACACCGTCAACTACGCCGATTCCTTCGGTATTTACCGCAAAGGCATAAACGAGGAAGGCATGGGCGTCAGGCTCTGCCCCATCAAATACGACATTTTTGCATTTAATCTGAAAATCTCCGTATCCGGCGACTATGTTTATTTCAAAGGCGAAACCGGCGAAATCTTCAGAGCGCACAAAGAAACCGGCGATACCGAAAAATTCATAGAAACAGGCTTTGTAAAAGCGTCCGCATTCGAAAGATAGCGGACGCTTTAAAATTGCCCGATTTCGAAAAACAGCATGTACATTTCCCCCCTGATCGTTTATAATAGTAGACACAAAATCGCATCATCAATGCAGATTAATGCCGGAGGGAACAAATATGGAGAACATTCAGATCGGTCAATGGAAAGTAATGGCATCCCTTCCGTATCAGGCGGATTTTTCATCGTATATCAAAGAAGGCGTTCTCATAAATCCTGCAACCAATCTTGTTCCTTGGATTGACGCAACCGTCCCCGGAAGCATTTACCGCGATCTTTGGCGCGCAGGCATGATCGAAAACCCGTATTTTGACACAAATTCCCTCGGCTGCGAATGGGTTGCAGGCCGTTGGTGGACATACAGAACCACCTTCACCGTGACGGAAAAGCAGCTTGAAAACACGCTGATTCTCCGCTTTGGCGGAATTGATTATTCCGCGCAAATTTATGTAAACGGCAAAAAAGTCGGTCGTCACGAGGGAATGTATATTTCGTTTGAAAGACAAATCAATGAATTTGCGAAAACCGGTGAAAACACCCTCGTCTGCGTTCTTGAACATGCGCCGATTTGCGATCCGCAGCCCGGCTATACCTCAAAAACGCGCTATCTGAAGGCAAGATTCAATTATAAATGGGATTTTGCCGCGCGCCTGATGGATCTGGGATTATATGAGCCTGTTACCATCACCGCATACAAAGCTGTTCACATTAAAAGCGATTTTATACGACCTGTTTTTGAAAACGAAAAATGGAAAGTTTTTGTGCACGCGCAGGCGGAGGCGTTTTATAATACGGATGCTTCGCTGATTTTTGATCTTGCGCTCAAAACCAAAGACGGAATTGTTCCCATCCGCTTTGAAAAAAACATCTCCCTCAAAAAAGGCATAAACGAAATCGTGCACGAAATTCCGCTGAACGAAGCGCACCCGCTTCTCTGGTGGCCGAACGGTTACGGAGATCAGGCGCTGTCGGACGCGTCGGTTTCCCTGACCGTGAACGGACAAACAGACGATTCCGTTTCCCGCAGAATCGGCTTCAGAACCCTTGAATTCACCCATGCCGACGGACGCGAGGACGCGCTTAAATATCTTGTCGTCATCAACGGAAAACGCATCTACTTAAAGGGCACCAACATGGTTCCGCTCGACTGTATGCATCTGACGGACGAAAATGCAATCGATGAAAAACTCAAAGCCGTAAAGGATGCAAACGTGAATTACCTCAGGATCTGGGGCGGCGGACATATTGAAAGCGAAGCCTACTATCGCGCAGCAGACAAATACGGACTTCTCATTCTTCAGGAGTTCACAATGTCGTCCTCCGGGTGCGATGATGTGCCTTCGAGAAATCCGGAATTTCTTTCGCTTTTGAAAACCGCCGCACTGGAAAACACAAAACGGCTTCGCAACCACGTATCCCTCACCTTTATGGACGGCGGAAACGAACTGACCGACTGGCGATACATGGACAGAGAGGATCACGAGGGACACCCGGCAACGTTTGAAGATCCGACGCTTCAAATGCTTCACGAGATTGTTACTGCCTGTGCGCCCGATATTCAGATGCTCCCCTCCTCCGCTTCCGGTCCGAACGCCCTTTATAAAATGGGCGATACCGGAAACAATCACGACGTGCACGGCCCTTGGGGCTATATGGGTCCATACAGACATTACGAATACTACGATGCTTCCGACTCCATCATTCACGGCGAGTTCGGCTGCGGCGGCATATGCAGTATGGAACAGATCGACAAAATCTTCAAAGAGGAAGACAAAAAGCTCTTCACCGCCAACGAAAACCGCGCCTGGGCGCATCACAGCGGCGGCTGGGACTCCTACAGTATGCGCGAACGCACAATGTTCGGAGACCTGAAAGAGATTCCGCTTGAAGATTACATAAAGGTCAACCAATTTGTACAGGCCGAAAGTCTTCGCTATTCGCTCGAATCCAACCGCCGAAGACAATGGAAAAACGTCGGTCAGATGACATGGCAGTTCAACGAGCCCTGGCCGAACGTGCAGTGTTCAAACGTCCTTGAGTATTACGGCGGAAAAAAGCTCGGGTATTACGCTGTTAAAGAAGCCTACGAAAGCATTCTTGCAAGCCTTAAATATAAAAAGCTGTTCTATTCAGCAGGCGAACAGTTTGAAGCGGAAGTCTGGCTGATCAATGATCGATCGGACGCCGGTTACAGAATCGAATACGCCGTCTATACAGAAAACGGATCGCAGCTTGCAAACGGCGCTTTCGAAGGAATTGCCAAAGAGGATGTGTCCTTTAAAGCAGGTTCCATCGCCTTTGCCCTTCCCTCTGACATTTCCGGAAGCTTTACCATTTCCTTGAAAATTCAATGCGGCGATTTCAAGTCCGAAAAAATGTATCTTATGCTGATCGCCGATCTTGACAAGCCGATCGAACTTACCGAGGAAGACAAACAACGGCTGGAACATTTCAAAAAAAGAGGCGCGTCCAATCCTTTCGATGCAAAAAGGGCTAGCTTTGCATCCGTCATACGATTTGTGGACAAGTGGCTGAGCATGATTCAAAAAGGCTATATCGGCAGTCAGAATAAACCGGCCGCCGCAGGACAGGATCGCCTTCCGCAGGCTTAAAAACTGCTTCGATATGTAATAAACCGCGCTTCTGCGCTGGATTTTCATCATTTCCGCAAAGAGAAGAGGGATTTCTGTAACATGCAGAAATCCCTCTTGTTTTACTTCATCACTAACCGATACGCATTGTCCGCAACAACGCTTTCTTCATCGGCTTTGACGATGAAGATCTTGACCTTTGAATTCTCCGCACTGATCTCAGATGCATTTGCGCGGTTTTTTTCTTCGTCCATTTCGATCCCCATAAACGAAAGACCGGACAATATGTCCTTTCGCGTCTCCCAATCGTTTTCGCCGATGCCTGCGGTAAACGCAATCGCGTCAACGCCGCCCAGCTGAATGGCATATGCGCCGATGTAATTGCGAACGCCTTCAACGAAGATATCGATGGCCAGTTTCGCGCGTTTGTTTCCTTCCGCAGCCGCTTTTCTGAGATCGCGCATGTCGCCGCACAGACCCGAGACGCCCTTCAAACCGCCCGCCTTTTCAAAGCCTTTGAGGATGTCCTCGTAGGCCATTCCTTCTTTCAGAAGATACGGCATGATAAACGGATCAATGTCTCCGTTTCGGCTTACATTCGTAACGCCCACCTGCAGGGACAGGCCGAAGGAATTGTTCACGCTCTTTCCATCTTCTATGGCGCACAAAGAGCTGCTTCCGCCCAGATGGCAGGAAATAACCTTCTTATAATCCTTGAGCTGTCCGGCCACATAGCTGTGCGACGCGCCGTGATAGCCCATCTTTCGAACGCCGTATTTCTCATACCATTCGTATGGTACGCCGTAAATATAGCGTTTCTCGGGAATGGTTCTGTGAAACGCCGTTTCAAACGACGCAATCAACCGGGCTTTCGGCGCAGCCTCCCGAAACGCCTCAATCGCGCCCAGATAAGCGGAATTGTGAACAGGCGCAATCGAAAGGCCTCTCTTCATAGACGCAATAACGTCTTCATCAATCTCATGAACTCCCGGAAAATCCTGCGCAAGCACCGCTTTGAACGCGACAACGTCTGCTTTCTCCGCGCCGCCGATATCCTTTAAAAAAAGGTCGATGCCTTCTTTATAGGTTCCCGCTTTGGCGTGATCGTCGAATTTCTCATTTCCCTGATTGTCCCGAAACGAATAAATCGAGCCGTTTTCATCCCCCACGCGCTCCACCTTGCCTGTTGCCAGAACCGCCTTTTCGGGATAGACATACACCTTGAATTTGAGCGAAGTGCTTCCCGCATTGCATACAATGATCTGCATATTCCAAATCCTCCTGTAATGAAATAAGTATACCAGTTGCAAGGCAAATGCGCAATAAAAATCTTTACAGAAGCGCTTTTGACTGGTATACTAAAGGAAAGGAGGGAGAAATCATGAACGAAGTTTTGAAAGCCATCGGCGAACGCCGATCCATTCGCGCCTACACGGATGAACCTGTAAAAAGCGAGCATCTTGAGATTTTAAAAACCGCAGCGCTTCAGTCTCCGAGCGCCCGGAATCTTCAGCCCTATCACTTTGCTTTTGTAACCGATCCTGAGGTCCTGAAGGAATTCACACATGACGCGCAGGTTGCTCTGTCCCGCCGCGAGAATGCAGGCGCGCTTGTGAAGGATCCCTCCTATGACGTGCGCTATAAAGCGCCCCTGGTTGTCTTTATTTTTGCAACAATTCCCGGAAACTTCACCTTGGTTGACTGCGGCATAGCCTGTGAAAACCTCGCCCTTGCCGCGCATGACTTGGGTCTGGGAAGCGTGATTCTCGGTATGCCCCGCGATGTGTTCCACTCGGAATTCGCCGAAAAGTGGTATCAGAGGCTCTGCCCGAATGAGAAAGGCGAATTTGCCATTGCCATCGCCATCGGACATCCCGCAGCCACAAAAGACGCGCATCCCGTTCGCGAAGGCTTGATAACATGCATCTGAAAGGACGTTAACAATCATGATCGAATATCGTTTTGCCCGTGACGAACACCGCCGGGATATCATCGATTTTATCAACTACATATTTTCGCAGTCCGCACGCCCGCATGATTTCAAGGAACTGATCCCGAAGGTCTATGCAGACGGACGCGGATACGCCGATATCCACGCAGTCGTTCTTGAAGACAATTATGTGCGCGGCGTAGTCGCCCAGCTTCCGAACAAGTTTACATACGCCGGCGAGCCGCTTAAAACCGGCTATATCGGTTCCGTTTCCACCTACAAGTATTCCCGCGGCAGCGGATTTATGATCAAACTCATGGAAATGCAGGCTGAAAATGCCAAAGAAAAAGGCATTGACGTCATGCTTCTCGGCGGCCAGAGGCAAAGATACGAATACTACGGATACTCCCCCATCGGCGGCGACTACCGATATGACTTCGTCCACGCAAACATCCGCCATGCACTCAAAAATACTGCCGCCGAAGGCATTGAATTTATTCCATTCAAGGATGCATGCGAAAGCGATGTGGATGCAGCTTTCGCAATCTACGAAAAGCAGCCCGTTACCGGCGGCCGTCCCCGCGCGGATTTTGAAATCATCAATTCCAGCTGGAACTGCACGCCGTATGTCGTAAAAAAAGACGGAGAAGTCAAAGGCTACATCATCTCCGGCAGTCCTGAAGGTATCGGAGAATTAACGCTTTCCTGTCCCTGCCTCGTAAAACCCATCATTAAAGCATGGTTTGAGCGCTTCGGTTTGCGCCGTCTCTCGGTTGTTGCTGCAGCTTACGACGTATCTCTCAACCGCGAGCTCGCTTCCTTTGCGGAAAGCCATAACCTGACCGCTGCTTTCCATGCGCGTGTGGTAAACCTCAAAAACGTTCTCAAAGCCACAATGGCGCTTAAAAAAGCGACTTCCGGCTTAAAAGACGGCGAAATGGTCATCCAAATGGATGAAGAAACACCGCTTCTTGTAAAGGTTGAAAACGGCGAAATCAGCGTAAATGAAACAGATAAAGAGCCCGACGTAAAGCTTGACCGCCTTTCCATGCAGCAGTTCCTCTTCAGTTATAACCGCTTTACCGCACCTGATATTGAAGGGCCTGCAGGCTGGCTTCCCCTCCCCCTTCATCTCTACCCGGCAGATCATTTCTAATACTTTTACATTCTGTTCTTTTGCGCAGGCTTTCATTGATTGCCTGCGCTGTTTTTTATATAAAAACACAGCGTACCTTACGATACGCTGTGCGAAAATGATTTCAATTAGTCGGCGAGGATCTTGATAACAACGCCGGAACCAACGGTGCGGCCACCTTCACGGATAGCGAAGCGGAGTCCTTCTTCGCAGGCGATGGGGG
>JAZSFI010000516.1:0-19238 GCA_045532135.1 Clostridia bacterium
AGCTTTGACGGAAAACGCGCGTCTGATGGACGAAACCGTTTTTGCGCTCAACGAGGCGAAAAACGCGCTTGCGGCAGCAACAGGCGAAAACGAAGGCCTGAAGACCACGCTTGATCAGGCAAACGCAAAGATTCTGGAGACAGAAAAGGCGCTCTCTGAAGCAAATGCCGCCATTGAAGAGGCCAAAAAGGAAGCAAACGCCCATCTTGCTGCTTATGAAGCGGAAGCTGAAAAGGCGCTGACACTGGAAGGCGAACTGACCGATACCAAGGACGCATATGACGCAGAAGTTCAGAAAAATGCCGAACTCACGGCTGAACTGACCGATACCAAAGGCGCATATGATGCAGAGGTTCAGAAAAACGCTGAACTCGCGGCTGAACTGACCGATACCAAGGCTGCATACGATCAGAAGGCAGAGGATAATGCTGAGCTTACCGCAGATCTTGTGAAAGCTAAGAACGCGTTTGATGCTGAGAGCGCAAAGAACGCCGCGCTTACGGCTGAACTCGATGACACCAAATCCGCGCTGAATGACAAAGCAGAGGCGCTTTCCGCATGCGAAAATGCGCTCAGCGAAGCCAAAGCGAGCCTTGAAAGCGCCAACAGTGCGTTAAGCGACACGCAGGCGCTGCTTGCCGATACCCGCGCAAAGCTTGAGGCAACCGAAGGCGAACTTTACGAGACCAAACAGCAGCTTGAAACCGTAACCGCCAATTACAATGCATACGTCGCAAAGCGCGGAGACGCTTACGCCATCGAAAGCGAAATCGCTGCCGCCGAAAGTGAAATCGGGCTTACCGAAGAAGGCAAAGCGATGATCAACTTCACCAACACCTCCGATCGCCCCGTTCGCCTTACGCTCGCAACGAACGACGGACGCGAACTTTTCACCCAGACGATCCGCGCAGGCAAGAATCTGGAAGAGGTTCAGATTGCTGAGGCAGAAAGCGGAGAACTTTGCTGGCTCAAAGCCGAATATCTGGACGGCTACGGTAATGTGCTTTACAGCCTTACAACGCCTGTGACCATCCGCTAAGAGGTGAAATGAAAAACGGGATTTCTGCAAAATGCAGAAGTCCCGTTTTTGCTTAGGTTTCCTTTAAGGATTTCGCCGCGGAGCTCCGTTTCGGTTTACCGAATCACGATTTTTTGTGTTACCGGATGCCAAGGCTGATTGCGATTTCGTCCTCGACTGCTTTGAGGTCGCGCATTTCAAGCTTGTCAAGCTCGCTCAGATACAGGTGATTCCTGCTTCTTGTGATTGTTTCCATGGGCACGCCGACAAGATTCATGTGATATTTGCAGTTGACAGGATAAAAGCCGCGCTCAACGCCCGAGAGGACGCTTAAAAATTTCTGGAGGCGGTCGGCTTTTTCGGGGCTTGACCTGTAGTTTTCATAGAGCCAAACGAGGATGTCCGGATAAAAATTGGCCATAATGCCGCTGAATCCGTCCGCACCGGCTTTCAGTGTGTCAAGTAAGGTTGCGCTGTTGGCGTTGAAAAGCTGAATGCGGCCTTTGAGAATTTCCACGCGCTTTTGAATGAGCGCCGCATCGCAGCAGGTATCCTTGATAAAGGAAAAACGCCCGGTTTTTGCCATGAATTCGAGTACCTTTTCGCTCAGAAGACGCTTGTAGGGATGCGGGCATTCGTACATTCCGAAGGTTGCCTCCGGAATCGCCGTCAGAATCCTTGAAAGGTTTTCGATCAGAACTTCATCCGGCTCGTCCTGTTTTGCGAGACGGTTTGAAACCAGCACTACGCCGTCCACGCCCGTTTCGGAAATTCGTTTGAGTTCGCGGATCTGATGGGCGATATCGTCCGAAACATGACCGGATGCAACCACGCTCACGCGGCCTTTTGCGGCCTTTGCCACGCACCGGGCAAGATCTACGCGCTCGTCTTCCGTAAGAAAAAACATTTCGCTCGACTGACAAACGGCAAAAATGCCGTGGCAGCCGTTTTGAATATAAAACTCCGTAAGCCGTTCAACTGCCTCGTAGTCGATGCTGCCGTCCTTCAGAAACGGCGTGATCATTACAGGGTAGATGCCGGATGCGATTTTGCGCATTGTCGTCTCCTCCGTTTATCCAAGGTAATATATAAAATTCAAATGCATGAAGGCGGATGGCTGCGGCAACCGTCTTCTTTTATATTATATCACAAAATTTTTCTGTGAAAAGACAATATTTCCTGCTTAAACCAATTTACTTTACTTTGGTCAATTTTTATGATAAAATGGACATGGATGAATAAACAACTCTTCCTCAACGCAGGAGTGTTTCTATGAAATTTTTGATTTTTTCATTAAGCTGCGGCGGCGGTCATGATGCAGCGGCGAATGCGGCGGCAGAAGCGCTTCGAAATCAGGGCGCGGAGGCGGCGGTATACGATTGCTATGCGGTAATCCGCCCGTCTTTGTCAAAAGCGGTCTGCGGTTTTTATGTGTGGCTGGTCAAGCATCTTCCGTGGCTGTTCGGTTTTTTTTATAATGCCTCCTACAATATTCCCCGGCCGAACGGGAAGACATTTGTTTATGACATCAACAAATTTGAAATCGAACGCCTTGCGCGCTTTATCCTAAAGGAAAACCCCGACGCGATTCTGACAAGCCATATTTTTTCTGCGCAGCAGCTGACGCATTTGAAAAAGAACGGCAGAATCTCGCAGTGGATCGGCGGCATTATCACCGATTACGATGTGCAGCCTTTCTGGAATGATACCGAAATGGACGTGATTTTCACTCCGACCGAAAGCCTCAGCGACCGATACGACAAATTCGGCGTAAACGGCGCGCGCCTGATGGCTACCGGTATCCCGGTAGATCCCTCTATCTGCCCGGAAACAGACATTGTAAAAGCAAAAAAAGAGGCAGGCCTTGATCCGAACAGGCGGCATGTGCTGGTTGCAGGCGGCAGCATGGGCGCCGGAAAAATGCCTTCGACTGTGGAGACGCTTTTGAAAACGCTGGATGAAGACGTTCAGATTGTTGCCGTTTGCGGAAGCAATTTAAAGCTCAAAAGAAAGTTTTTACGTATGAATGTGCCTCAAACGCGGCTCAGGGTAGAAGGGTTTGTAAAGCCCCTGTATAAACTCATGCGAGCCTGTGATGCGGTTATTTCAAAGCCCGGCGGTCTTTCCACCACAGAAGCGTTTGAGCTCAACCGTCCGCTCGTCATCGTCCATCCGATACAGGGCGTTGAAAGCCACAATGCGGATTTCATGAGAGAAAACGGCATCGCGCTTTGCCCCAAAAGCGATGACGAAGTCGCAAAAGCGGTAAACGATATCCTGAATAACCCGGAAGTGACCGAAAACATGATGGCCGCGCGGCGGAGGATCATTCCGTCCGGCGCAGCCAAGACCATCGCAAATGTGGTTATTGAAGAAATGAAAAACAGAAAATAGCAAAAAGGAACGGATTTCCGTTCCTTTTTTATGTGGTGAAATTATCTTCAGGCGAACTTTGCGCCGCGCTGGATCATTTCTTCCTTTACGCGCGCGCCGTCAAAGCCGTGAAGAGAAGATATGCTTTGGTCGATTGCCATTGACGCGCAGATGCCTGCGGCTTCGCCCATGGCGCGGCAGGTGGGAATAACGCGGATGGAAGACTGCGCCACAAATTCTGCGCCCAGATTTCTGCCCGCGACAAGGAGGTTGTCGATATCCCGGACAATCAGCGCGCGCAGCGGAATTTCGTAGTACGGCTTTCCGCTGTCTTCGATGATATCATAGGTGTTGAGCTTTCGTCCGTGGATGTCAACCGGGTAATTCGACTGGCAGATTGCATCGTCAAACTGCTTGTGCGCAAGGCATTCATTATTTGTTACAATGTGATCGGTTACGGCGCGGCGGGATTCGCGGATACCCACCATCGTGGAAATCTGCGCAATATACGCTTTTTCAAAACCGGGCAGATATTTTCTGTAGAATTTGAGCTGTCTTAAAATCGCTTTTTTTCCTTCCAGCTGCACATAAGTGAGGTTTTCAGCATCGTCCGCATCGTGCAAATCGAAAAATTCCGGACAATTGAAGGCAATGGCATCGGCTCTTCCCGGCAGCGTAAAGAACTGCCAGTACACCGCGTCGTCGTACACGAGATCGCCCGCCTCGATGGCCAGATAGAAAAGAGGGCGGAGGGGATATTGCCATTTTTCATTGGTTGTCACTGCGCCGCAGTAATTTTCGGGGCGCGGCGTGGATACGCCGGTGTCCTTTTCGGAATAAAACGCCCAGAACCGATCGGTATCGATACCGCCCAGAACATACCGGAGCGATACCGGCTGGTTTTTCCCGTCTTCTTCGTTACCATGAAGTAGGGGAAGCTCCAAAAGCGCGCACAAATCCGCGTCGCCCGTCGCATCGATAAACATTTTTCCATAGACCTTGCCATGGCCGGACTTGTTAAAGATGTTCACGCAGGAAATTGCGTTTCCGTCCTTTTCCGCGCCGACAACTGTTGTGTGGTATAAGACCTTCACCTTGCGCTCCATGAGCATTTCTTCCAAAATAATGCCCAGCATCATGGGGTCGAGCCAGTTGTCGCCCTTCCCGACAGACGCGCCGGCTTCTACTGCGCGGCGGTTGATTTCATCGGAAATATAGGAGCACATGGGGTTTCCCTTGATGCCCGTGTGCATAAGCGGCGTGACCAGAGAAAGCGTCGCGCTTCCGCCTGGAATGCCGTACTGTTCAATGAGAATTACATTTTTTCCCTGATCCGCCGCGGCAATCGCC
Source organism: Clostridia bacterium (assembly GCA_045532135.1). Taxonomy (GTDB): domain Bacteria; phylum Bacillota; class Clostridia; order Christensenellales; family Aristaeellaceae; genus SFHK01. Next base: position 4,742 of record JAZSFI010000516.1, read on the forward strand.
GCAACCGCGCCCGCCGTGCCCGCGCCGCAAACGACGATGTCGCATGAATAGGTTTTGTTCGTCATAACACGCCCTCCTGATGGCAATTGATGGGGACATATATGTCTATTATAAATCAAAATCGTCAAATGGGCAAGGGATGGGCGCGGTTTGCATCATAATTGCCTTTTGTTTGTCCGCAGAATCAGCGGCGGGAGGCGAAACTGTCCCGCGAATGGAGTGTTTTCTCTTAGGTTAGGGCATTGCCCTCCCGAAGCATCCGAATACCCTCATCTTTGAACCTCAAACGCATTATGAATCTTGCAATTTCGATTTTATTGTGCTAAAATCAGGATTATTAAGTTGAATTTGCAGGTGGGAATAACTCATGCGATTTTTTCACAGTATCGATGTGAATACCTTATTGAGAATAAAAGGAAATCGAGGTTACGGCATCTCCCTTGCCGTTGCTAAAGGCAACGAAATCGAGACATACTGTTCTGGCAGCGGCAGATACGGACAGGACTTTCCGGTAAATCCGGACATGCTGTTTCAGGCCGGTTCTGTCAGCAAGCCAATGTTTGCGCTGACCCTCCTTCGATATGCAGATAAAGGACTCATCGATTTGGATGCGGATATTTCAGATGTCCTGAGCGATTTTGTTAAGCAGCCTCCTATGACCTTCCCGGCGCTGCTGTCCCATACAGCGGGGTACAACGTTCACGGCTTTATGGGATATCGCGCTGATACCCCGAACCTGTCGCTGGAAGATGTGATTGCAGGGCGCGGCAACTCAAAGAAGGTCGTCAGAATCAAACCCTACGGAAAACAATACAGGTATTCCGGCGGAGGCATTACGCTGGCCGAACTTGCCTTTGCGCGTCTTGCGGGAACATCGCTTCGGGATGCTTTCCAGAAAGAAGTCGCCGAACCTCTGTGCTTGACCAGAACTGGCTATTTCCAGCCGCTTGATGAGGACTTGGTTGCCAATGCCGCATTTGGCGGCAAGCTCGCATACAAAAGAAATGAGGATTTCGCCCATGGTTATCATTACTATCCAGAACACGCTGCGGCAGGTCTCTGGACAACACCTATGGAGCTGACGAAGGTCGGCGTTGCGCTTTCAAGGAGCTTCCGCAACGGTGGTCTGCTTGAACAGAATACTGCTGAACGAATGGCCACTCCAATATTAGGTGGCTGTGGGCTTTGCTTGTTCCGCAATGGTGACGCCGCATTTCATTACGGCGGAAACGAGGGGTTCCTGACATTCTGGAGGTTTTCCCTGAAGGAAGACCTCTGTGTAGCCGGCATGGTCAACAATAGTACTGGTTACGCATTTAAAGCAATAACAAAAATTCAAAATGAACTGTTTGAAAATCTGCAGAATACTGACACATCAAAGTAGCCAAATTTCAATTTGCCGGGTGAATCATGTAGTATCCCAAACCTATTGATTCGTTATCCAAAAGGTTTCCCCTCAAAGGGGAAGCCTCTTAATTTTCAATTCAATCATCTGTTTTACGTTATACCACCCTACTTTAAGCGCAACATTAAACGGCAGTTTTCAGGCATCCCCGTTTTCCGCACAAAAAGCGTCCTCCGGAAATCCGGAGGACGTTTTTATAAAGCAGTTCTTAGAACTTGAGGCTGTTCAGCTTGATGCCGGGGCCCATAGTGGTGGAAAGAACCGCAGACTTGATGTAGGCGCCCTTGGCAGCGGACGGCTTGGCCTTGATGATGGCTTCCATCAGCGTGCGAAGGTTCTCGGTGAGCTTCTGCTCATCGAAAGAGGCCTTGCCAACGGGGCAGTGGATGATAGCGGTCTTGTCAACACGGTACTCAACCTTACCGGCCTTGGTTTCGGTGATGGCCTTGGTTACGTCCATGGTGACGGTGCCGGTCTTGGGGTTGGGCATGAGGCCCTTGGGGCCGAGCACGCGGCCCAGACGGCCAACGAGACCCATCATGTCGGGGGTGGCGATACATACGTCAAATCCGAACCATCCGCCCTGGATCTTGGCGATCATGTCTTCCGCACCTACGAAATCGGCGCCGGCGGCCTGGGCTTCTTCAGCCTTGGGGCCCTTCGCGATAACGAGAACGGTCTTGGTCTTACCGGTACCATTGGGAAGTACAACGGTGCCGCGAACCTGCTGGTCAGCGTGGCGGGGGTCAACGCCCAGGCGCACGGAGATCTCAACGGTTTCATCAAACTTGGCCTTCGCGGTCTGCTTAACGAGAGCGATGGCTTCCTCGGGGTCATACTGCTTGGTGCGATCGATCAGCTTGAGGCTGTCGGCATACTTTTTTCCGGTCTTCATCTATAATTTCCTCCCTGTGGTGCAAGCGGCGCTATGTCCTCCCACGGTTTTGGTGCTTGTGCGTAGATTAGTCGTCTACAACAACGCCCATGGAACGGGCGGTGCCGGCTACCATGCTCATCGCGGCTTCAACGGAAGCAGCGTTGAGGCCAGGCATCTTGAGCTCGGCGATTTCCTTACCCTGCGCCTTGGTGATGTGGGCAACCTTGTCCTTGTTGGGACGGCCGGAGGCATGCTCGATGCCGCAAGCCTTCTTTATAAGAACGGCGGCCGGCGGGGTTTTGCAGATGAACGTGAAAGAACGATCCTGATAGACAGTAATGACGACCGGGATTACGAGTCCAACCTGCTTGGCAGTGCGGTCGTTGAATTCCTTGCAGAATCCGGGAATGTTCACGCCATGCTGACCGAGCGCCGGGCCGATGGGCGGCGCGGGGGTGGCTTTGCCGGCGTTGACCTGCAGCTTGATCAGCGCAGTAACTTTTTTCGCCATGGGGGTATCCTCCTTAATCTGTATGTGGTGTGTAGCGGAACGATTTACGTGTCCTCCCACTTCCTGAAAGCCCGCTTACGGGCTAGCAAGCAAATGTCGCGCCTCAGTTTTCCAGGCGCAGAACCTCGTCGAAGCTGAGTTCTACCGCGGTGTCGCGCTTCATCATCGGAACGACGACGCGAACGCGCTGGTTTTCCTCATCGATTTCGGTGACGCGACCGTTGAAGTTCTCAAACAGGCCGCTGAGAATGCGGACTTCGTCGCCAACCTGAATGTCAAGCTGGGTGACGGTGGTGCTCTCCATGAGAGCGGCAAAATCAGAGTCGGGCAGGGGCGTGGGCTTGGAGCCCGTGCCAACAAAGCCGGTGACGCCACGGGTGTTGCGGACCAAATACCAGCTTTCGTTCGTCATGACCATGCGAACCAGCACGTAGCCGGGCATGCGCTTGCGCGGGACGACGCGACGCTTGTTGTTTTTGATCTCGATGACCTCTTCAATCGGAATCTGAACTTCGCCGATCAGATCCTGAAGACCGTTGTTTTCAACGCTCTTTTCGAGGTTGGCTTTTACTTTGTTTTCATAGCCCGAATAGGTATGAACGACATACCAATTCATTTCGGCTTTATCCGACATGTTTAACTCCTTGTCAATCAGCCGCGGGTTAACAGCTTGACCACCGCGCCAGCGCCGAGATCAAACAGGCCGATGATGATGCCCATCAGTACCATGAAAGCAAGAACAACCAAAGAGTAGTTCACGAGATGCTTCTTGGTGGGCCAAGTGACCTTCTTCATTTCGTGGAACATGTTGTAGAACGCCATGCCGATTTTCACGCCAAGGTTCTTGATCCAGTTCCAAACGCGCTTGAAGAAGTTCGGTTTCTTCGCTTCGTTCTGGTTAGCCATGTAATTACATCCTCCAATGTTCGCTTTGATTGACGCTTCTTACTTGGCTTCCTTGTGCGAAGTATGCTTCTTGCAGAAACGGCAATACTTGTTCATTTCCAGACGATCGGGGTCGTTCTTCTTGTTCTTGATGGTATTGTAATTGCGCTGCTTGCACTCGGAGCATGCCAGCACAATCTTAATACGCTTATCCGATGCCATGGATCGACACCTCCTATGGATAGAATAGGTCAGCCCCCGCATACCTGCTCGGGGCGCTGGCCGATTGTACAACAACAGCAACCCACATCCTTGGGCAGACTAATGTATTATAGACCATAGAGCCTTCAATTGCAAGAGGGTATGTATGAAATTGACGAAATTTTACATTATTGTTTCAAAAGTAGTTGACCCGATCCGTCAGAAACGGCGCATATAATATAGAAGAAACTTTTTTTCATTCTTTGTCGGAATTTCCCGTGCGCGCCTTGCATTGGCGGCGGGATCATGATAAGATAGGCGTAAAGAAAACACGGTGGAAAAAGGGGAAAACAAAAATGATTTCCGTACTTCTGATCGCGCTTGTTATCCTGCTTTATTCGTTTCAGACGCTGTTTTGCCGCCTGTACAACAGGGCTTATCCGGGCGGGGGAGACGTTTCGCCGTTTGTATATTGCGCGTATTACGGCGTATTTGTGTCGATTGCGTCGTTCTTCTTCGGCGGATGCGCGTTTGATCCATCGTGGCAAACGGTTCTTTTCGGCCTTCTGAACGCCTGTGCGCTCTTTCTTTATAATATTGCGCTCATCAAAGCCACCGAAGCCGGATCCTATGCGATTGCAAATCTTTCGCTTCTGTCCGGCGGCATACTGATTCCGCTTTTGGAATCTGTTTTCATCTTCGGCGGAAAGCTTGCCCTGATCCAGTACATCGGAATTTTCCTTATGCTGATTGCGTTCGGCTTTTTGAATGCAGACGGCCTTTTTTCTAAAAAGGATGAAAAGAAGGAAAAAACCAACCGGATGTTTTATGTGTACTGTGCGCTTTTGTTTATTGCCAACGGCGCTTACGGCGCGTTTTTCAACGCTCAGCAGAAGCTTTTAAACGAAACCGAGCGCACGGAAATGATCATTATGACCTTTCTTCCTTCTGCGATCTTCGGCTTTATTATGGTGACGGCAAAGGCGAAGAAAAGAACGCTGTCCTGCTTTAAGCAGACCCGCCTTTCGACCCTCCATTTGATCCTTTGCTGTATTTCTGCAACCGTTGCCATCAATCTTTTGGTTTACATTATGTCCTTAATTGACGTTGCGGTGCTTTTCACGGTTGAAAACGGCGGCGTTCTCATTATGAGCGCTTTGTATGCCGCGTTCCTTTTCAAAGAAAAGCTCACGCTTCCCAAAATCATCGGCCTTGTGATTGCCGTTGTTTCGATGGTTTTGCTCGGCTATGCAAGCGTCTGACGAATGCAAAAAGACAAACATCCTTCTTCATGAAAGCGTCCGGACAGGACGCTTTTTGCATATGCGCACCGCTTTTTTCATATACTTACCGGGTATTTGGAAAGGCGGGGCTTTATCTATGAAAACAGGCATCGAATGCTTTGCGGGCGCAAACACATCCATCGGCTTTTATTCCGGCTTTGACGGCATATTCACATTTGCAAAAAGGACGTTTTTTATCAAAGGCGCGCCGGGCACAGGCAAAAGCAGCCTCATGAAGCGCATTATGGAAAGGCAGAAATCCATCGGGCATGTTGTGAGCGCGTTTCATTGCTCCTCCGACCCGGACAGTCTTGACGGTATCATTGATGAAACCGTTTCGGGCGCCATCATCGACGCAACTGCACCCCATACCTATGACCCGCCCTATCCTGGGTCATCGGGCACGATTCTGAGCATGGGCGATTTTCTGGATGAGGGCTCGCTGCGTGAAAACGCCGAGAAAATTGAAAGCATCAATCAGGAAATGAAGCGCGCGTTTCACGCGGCGTGTCAGTATCTGAAAAGCGCAGGCGACATCGAAAACGCAAACGAAACGCAGGAAGATACGCGTTTGTCGGATGCGCTTTCAAACGAAATTCTGTCCTCTGTTACTCCCCAAGCAGGCTTTGGTACGCAGCGCATCTTCTTTTTGGACGCCTATACGCACAAAGGACGCATAAGCTTTCTGGATACCTTTGAAAAGGACAATATTATCAGCGTTCCCGCATTTTTTCCGGCGCATATCGATGTGCTTTTGCGCTTGATTGCGCACAAAGCGCGCCTGATGGGGCATGACGTAATTTTGTTTCCGAGCCCCGTCAGTCCTCAAAAAATTTCGCATCTGTATCTTCCGGACGTGCCTTTGCTCATTACAAGCGAATGGGTACAGGAGGCGAAAAGGGTGTTTGACGCATACCAGAAAACGCCCGCCTACCGCCCGGGCGATAAAGCCCTTTTCGACATGCTGACCGAAAAGGCGTGCGCCGCGATGGCAGAAGCCAAACGCCTTCACGATGAGCTTGAAAAGGTATACATTCCGCGCATGGATTTTTCCCGCCTCATCGAATGTGAATCAAGGGTAACGCATGCGTTTGACGAACTGAATTAGACAAAAAACACGCTGTCCTTTTCCGGCTTATTTGCCGCTTGGGACAGCGTGGATTCGTTTTATTTGCTGATCTTTTCGAGGATCATTTTTGCGCAGTCGATCTGGTTGGGGATATTGCCGGTTTCATCGCGCACACGCCAGATGTCGGGCGTGATTTCATCGGCGACATAGATTTTTCCGTTCTCGTCATAGCCGACTTCGATTTTGAAGTCGATGAGGGTGAGGTTCATCGTGGCGAGTTCCTTTTTGAGTACTTCGCCGACAGCGTGAACGACCTTCAGCGCTTCGTCGTACTGACCGGGCTTTAAGAGACCTTTCATGATGCAAAGACGCTCGGAAATCAGCGGATCGCCCTGCGCGTCGTCCTTGAGCGTGACTTCCGCGTACGGCGGATCGAAGGGAATGCCCTCGGGGAGGGTGAAGCGGCGGCACATGGAGCCGGCGGTATAATAGCGAACGACGAACTCAAGCTTGGGAACGGTGAGATTTCGAACCATCATCAGACCCTTTTCGATTTCGCTTCCCAGATAGTGGGTGGGGATGCCGTTTTTCTCCATGAGCTCGAAGAAATATTTGGAAACGGTAAGGCCTACAATACCCTTGCCTTCAACGCTGCCGCCAACGGTGTTGGAGCCGGGATCAAATACGCCGTTTTCGCCGGTTGCGTCGTCTTTGAAAAAAAGATGTACGATGCCGGTGGTTTCGTCCAGAAGAACATTTTTGGTCTTGCCGGTGTAAAGTGTCTTCATGAAATTCACTCCTTATATTGCTTGTGTCAAAGGCTGGGTATTTCTACTTTTCTATTATATCACAATATGTTTGTCCGTTACGTGTATGGTTTATAAAAAGAAGAGTAAAATTTCTGCGATAATTATGCTTTGGATGCAAAATGGTTCAAAAATGCAGGGATAAAGCCAGATTTCGACAGAAAGAAAAAATTGTCTTTTCATTTGACGGCGGGTTTGATATAATCAGGGTAACAAAAGTTGCGGGGAGGTTTTTACGTATGATCAGATGTTACCGAAATCCTGCTTCGGACAGAGCGTTTGACGATTTGGTAAATGCGCCTCAAACGATTCCGTTCTGCTTTGTTTACGGCGGAAAAACGTATTCGGGTTTTGACACATCCGAAATGACGTTTCTTGGAAAAACCGTGGAGGAAAAGAGCGGAAAGCGGATGGTCACGCTGTCTTATGCGCTTTTTGACGGCGTTAAGGTTACATCTTACCTTACGCACTATGATACCCACGGCGCGTCGGAAATCACGGTTTGGTTTGAAAACGACACGGAGCATGAAAGCAGTATCATAGAAAAAACGGAAATGCGCATGCATTTTTCGGGCGAAAACATGCGCGTTACGGGTATTTTGGGCGATCATGAGAATTTTTATAAGCCCTATGATCTTTCTTTGAATCAGGGAAACGTGCATTTTTCCTCCGACAGCGGACGCGCAACGCATGTGTATTTTCCTTATTTCAATCTGAAATGGGCGGGCGGCGGCGCGCTTCTTTCCATCGGCTGGGCGGGCACGTGGCGTGCGGATTTTGAAAAGACAGAGAAAGGCTGCGTGTATCGCGCGGGCAGCGTCAACAACCTTCGAACGGTCCTGAAAAGCGGCGAGCGTATTCGGTGCGCACTGTTTACTTGGATACCCTATGAAGACAAGCGGCTTGCGTACGACACAAACCTCTGGCGGGATTGGTTTATTATGTGGAATCTTCCAAAGGCCGACAGGGAGGGAAATGAATTAAAGCCTTTCTCCACCTGCTGTCTGGCCGCCGATACCGGTCTTCCCAACAGCGACGGCAGCATTTCGGAACGCTTTGATACGTGGAAGCCGAGTCTTGACAAGATGATTTATGAGGATGTGAAGGTGGATTTCCGCTGGTTTGACGCAGGCTGGTACATCGCGCCGGACAAAAAGAGCCCTGTTCCGTTTTCAAAGGACAGGGACTGGTGGCACACGGTGGGCACATGGGTGTTGGACGAAAACAAATGGCCGGAAGATACGTTCAAACAGTCCGTGGAGTACGGGCATGAAAACGGCATTAAGACGCTAATGTGGTTTGAGCCTGAGCGTGTGACCGATCCTGACAGCATGGTCGCCAATTTCGGCTATAAAAAGCGCTGGGCGATTGACATAGGAACGGGCGCAGTTACCAACAATATCGGGGATGAAGAATGCCTTTTATACACAATGGAGCGCATTTGTCGGGTTTTGAAGGAAAATAAGGTCGATATGTACCGCGAAGACAACAATTCAGACCCCGCCGCGCTTTGGAAGCATCTGGACGCGATCGAGGGCGAAAACCGGCGCGGCATCACGGAATGCAAGTTCATTTTGAACCACTACCGCATGTGGGATAAGTTTATTGAAACGACTCTTTCCATCGGCGGCTGCGGCTTTGTGGACAGCTGCGCGTCCGGCGGCGGCAGAAACGACCTTGAATCCATGCGGCGTGGAATCCCGCTTCTTCGAAGCGATTACGACCGCACATCGACGGCCCTGCGCCTTTCGATGACGTCCTCTTTCAATCAATGGATTCCGTTTTCCGGCGCGAATACCAAAGAAAAGCGGGAGCAGCTGGCCTTAAAGGGCGTCAGCGACAAATATGTATGGCGCGCAAGCTATCTTTGCGCCCTCAATGTGGACAGCCAGTTTGTGCAGGATCCCGGGCAGGATTTCGGAATTCTGAGATTCGGATTGAAGGAATGGAAGAAGGTCAATCCCTATCTTTTGAAGGAATTCTACGTTTTAACCCCGTGGCATTCGGGCGAGGACAAAACGGGCATGACTTCATACATGTATTTTGATCCCGAAACGGAAACGGGCGTATTGCTTGCGTTCCGCCAGGAGGAATGCGGGGAGGAAAAATTGTCTGCTTCCCTTCCTTTTGAGGAAGGCGCCTGGACGCTTACTGACGAGGATACAGGTGAGAAGATCGCCGTTTTGGATGGGAAAATCGATTTGCCGATGTCCGAAAAGCGCATGGCGAAGCTTTTGTGGGTGGAACGGGCAAAGTAGAAGGGTCGTCAACGTCATTTAGTCTGCGCAGGCGGCAAGATGATCGCTTCTTCGAACAGGAGGGTGATCATAACAATAACGCAGGGCGGGGGCTTGCTCCCGCCGCTTTTTTTGAAACGCATTTAAGCGGATCGGGGCCCCGCGCCCTTTGATAAAATTTTCATACAAGGCGCTTTTAAACGCCTGATTGGATATCGGAAAATTCTTACCGGGAAACTTTTCTGAAACGGAACGCTTCTCAGCTGACCTCTACGATGTTTTCGGTCTTTGCAAGGCCCGTTCGCGTTTCGCCGCTTTCATTCATGAATTTTGCGCCGTACAGCTCGGGGGATTTTAAGATGCCCGCGGGCTTCAGCTGATATTCGTACGTCCACAGATCGTCGGCGCTGCGCCAGGAATTGGGGCTTTGATAGAAGTACACGCCGGGCGTGTGGTGGAGCTGACCAAAGCCGTTTATGCGGGTTTGGAAGAGCTTGATTTTGACCTCATGAATACCTCTTAATGCGGGAATTTTGATTTTATAGGGCGAGAAGGCGATTTTTCCGACAGCCTGATCGTCCAAATAGACCTTTATAAGCGCGCCTTTGTAGCGTGAAACGCGCAGAGTAAAATCGCCGTCTGCGAGAATGCGGAATTTATAGGTGAGATTTCCGGTGTAGAAGGGAAGCGCCTGCGGCACGATGTCGCCGAATCCGAGCGTTTTTACAGGCGGCACGATCGTTTTTTTCGTACCGTTTAACTTCACGCCGAAATCGCCTAAAAGATACAGGCATTCAAGGTTTGTTCGTTTTCCGATCGGATAGGTTACAAGAAGCGTGTTTTTGCCGGGCAGGATGCCATTGAGCGGGATTTTTTCAATCGCCTTGTCCACATACCAGCCGCACACATTGATTTTAACGGGCTCGCCGTTTAAGGTGATGCTTGCCTGATCCGCGTCCTCGAGCGCGAGGAATGCGTGCGAAAGGCTGATTTCACTTTGGAAGGTGAAGCGCAGCGTAATTTTGTCTTTTGCTTCCTCCGGCGCGATCATGTAGGGCTGCAGGACTTCTTTTCTCCTGAGCGGAATATTCAGATACTTTCTTACAAGGTTATCAATTCTAAGAATTTCTTCCTCGCTTTTGAATTCTCCGCCGTTTACGGAATATTCGGCCATATCCAGAAGGAGCATGTTTTCTTCTTCAAGCTCCACTTCGGCGTTTTCAAAGCTGAGATCCGGATTTACGCATTTTTCCGGCTCTGGTTTAAAGGAAAAATCGCTTTTTCCTTCCTCCAAATATAAAAGGAGGCTGTCGTGCATGTGCCAGGTGCGCTCAAAAACTGTGTTTCCGCCAAGATACTCTGCATATAAAGGCCTGATTTCGCCCGTCAGGGTGTCGTATTCGGTGAGTTTGTATTCCCCTTTTATGGAAAAACGCGTTTTTCCGTATTCTTCAACATCCGGGCAGATCGGGTTTTTGCCGTTTGCGATGAAAAGCCACCGCCCGCATACGTCTTTTCGCATCTGGTGAACGATTCGGTCTTCGCGCGTTCCGTCCATACGTCGGATGTCGATTGAGCGGAATGCATCCAGCGCATTTACGGCCTGCATGGGGGAATCCGAAATGCGAATGGCTTTTTTGTAAAGCGCTTCGGCCGCATCCGTTTTCTCCGCGTTCACATATTCCGGGCAGCCGCCCATCCAGATGAGCGTGCCGCCGGCGCTTTCAAAATCTCCAAGGCGCTCAAGGGTTGTATATCTTATGGTGGTGAGGCTTGGAACGATGACGGCGTCGTAGGTCATTTCGCCCACCTGTAATGGATTTGAGCCCGCTTTGCAAAGCGCAGGCAGCTCTGATTCGCACAGGAAATCAAAATCGATGTTTGAAAAAAGGAGCGCTTCGGTGAGCGATGAAAAGCTTTTTTCCATCTGCGCGCGCATTTCGCCCGTCTGATCGTTCGGCCCCCAATGCATCCAGTAGCTTTCAATGGGATGCACAACCGCTACGCGCACCATGGCTTTTCCGCGCGTGAGGGCGGTGTTTACGCGCGCAAAGTGGTTTTCGATCAGCGCAAACTCTTTATACCACGGCGATTGGTAGCTGATGGACGCGGGATAATCGCGCTTGGCTTCGCCCTTCATGGTCATCCATGCAAGGTGCGGAACGCGCACTGTTACGCCCAGCGCGGCCTGCCAGTCGCCCTGCAGCTTATACAGCCTGAAATCCGCGTCCCAGCCCGTCACCCCGTAAAGTTCGGACAGCATGCCCTCTTTGCCTGTCTGGCGGACAATGGACTGGGTCTGCTTGAGCGTGTTGTATTCGTGAAAATCGCACAGGATGTCAACGCCCGGAAGCCCGAAAGCGCGGTATGAGCGCATGGCGTCGCCCACGGCCTTTGTCTGGCTGTATAAATCGCCCTCGCCCATTACGTGTCCTGTGAGATAGATGTTATGTTTTTCGCACCATGCGCCGATTTTCCCGACATAATTGTTCACAAATCTGTCGGCAATCAGGTTCTGAAAACGCCATCTTGCGCGGGACAAAACCCCGTCCGCCTTTTCCCATAAAAGTTCCGCAAGCAGGTCGAGAAGGTCTTCGCCGTATGCGTCAGAATAGAGCTTTTCAAGGCTGTCTGTCCATGGGAGGAATACGTTTTGCTTGTCAAAGGCGAAATTCAGAAAACTTTTCTGCGTAAACTGCGGCTCGTCCGTGAATATGGCGGGAATGCGCTTTCCGAATTCATGCCCTACCGCTTCAAAGTATTTTTCGTGCGTGTTTTCGATAAATTCGTCGATCGCCTTTTCGCTCAGCGTGTCCACGTATGCGGCGTTGTTGAACCATGGATCCGCCGTCGCATGCTCCATATAGGCATACCATTTTGTGCCTTTTGCGTCGTCCGATTCCGAAATGCGCTTTGCGCTTTGAAGCTTTCCATCTGAATTTAGAACGATATCGTATACGGCAAGCAGCTTTCCGTTTTCCTGACGGACCATTTCCTGACCGTTTCCGGGAACCGGTTCTTCTGCAAGGTTCGTTCGGTCGGGCGCATAGGGATTTACGGTGAACAAAAGGGATTTTCGCGCGTTTTCACTTTTTCCGCGCGTAATACGCCCGCCGCAGGTGCCGGACGGCCAGCGGTCCTCGTCGTACAGCCACGAAAGCATGTTTTCTTTTTCGGCTTTTTGCGTGCAGGACGAAATGAAATCCATGAATTCATCGGAAAGATACTCGGTGTCCATGCCGGTTCTCACATGCATATGAAAGCCGCCCAATCCCATTTCTTTGAAAATTTCGATCTGACGGAAAAGTTCGTCCTTATTGAGCTTCCCGTTCCACGCCCAAAACGGCGCGCCCCTGTATTCTGACGTAGGGTTTTCAAAAAGCGCGGGCGAAAGCGATTTTTCCTTGCTTTTGGGATACAACATGGCTTTTGTCTCCTTTAAAAGGGATTGCCGCAATACGCAGCAATCCCTGAATATTTGTTTATTTGAGCGCCTTTTCGATCGCTTCAATGCGTTCGGCGAGCGGCGGATGGCTGTATTCGAGCACAACCAGCGCTTTGGACGGCGCCAAGTGCGCAAAGTTTTCCTTTGCCAGCTTTTTAAGCGCGGTTATGAGCGCTTCGCCGTGACCTTCCTTGACGGCCTGACGGTCGGCGCGGTATTCGGCAAAGCGGCTGTAGGCGCTCAAGCCGATTCCGGTCAGAGGCTGGATGAGGGAGAGCATCATGCCCATCAGGATGTAGGCAAAGCCGTAGTTGATCTGAGCAAAGCCGAAGGAAGTATGCATTCCAAGGGTAATGATGGCAATCCACGCAGCAAAGGCCATGAGAAGAAGATTTCCAAGATTCATCGCCTGCTGTTTTAAAACGTCTTTATGAAGGCCGTGACCCAGTTCGTGCGCGAACACGGCGCAGATTTCGTCCACAGACATGGCGTTTACGAGGTTATCAAACAAAACGATCGTCTTCAATTTTCCAAAGCCCGTGAAATACGCGTTCAGCTTCGTGGTTCTGCGGGACGCGTCCATGACCTTGATGCCCTTGACCTGATAGCCGTTTTTGGTCAGAAGCGCCATCAGTTTGTCCTTGAGCTCACCTTCCCCGAGGGGCTCAAATTTGTTGCCGATGCGGCTTAAAATCGGATAGAGGAAGGAAATCAAAAGGGTGAAGACAAACATTACGCCGGTAAACAGGAGAATGACCCAGTTGCCCATGGCTTTATGAAGCAGCATAAGCGCGCTCATGAGCGCAAAGGTGATGATCGCTTCGATGATGAGGGAGCGGATCTGGTCAATGACAAAGGTTTTTATCGTCGAACGGTTGAAGCCGAATTTCTGCTCGACGATCATGGTTTCGTAGTAGTTGAGGAAGATGTTTACAACCCAGTCCACCAAAATCTGGAAGGACAAAACGGCTGCCATCTGAGCAAAGTCGCCTTTTCCAAACAGATTGGATACGGCGGCGTGGCAGTTGGTCAGAAGGAGAATGAGCGTTACGGCAAAGGAAATAAGCGTTGAGAAAATGCCGAGGCGGTTTTTCTCGGCGGAATATTTTTTCCATCTGATATAGGTATCGGCGTCGTAAACGTCCTTGACGCTTTCGGGGGTGGGGTTATTTGCGGATTTGTAGCTTACGATGTTCAGAATCAGCCGGTAGGCGTGACCCAAAAGCATCAGAGCGAGGATGAAAATTTTCCAGTCCACAGAAAGGACCTCCCTTCTTTAAAAAAGTATATCATAATTTGCGCGTTCCTTCAAGGTTTCACTTGCGCTGTGTGGTATAATGTAGAAGAACGAAAATACGCATACGCACGGTTATGGAGATTCACGTATGGCGCTTTGGGTTACGCATCTGATGATTGCAGACAGGGTTCTTACAAAGCTTTCGCATCTGGACGCGCGGGGATTCTGCGTAGGAAGCATTGCGCCGGACTGCAATCAGGAAAACGAAAGCTGGACGGAGTTCACGCCGCCCAGAGAGGTTACGCATTGGATGAACGGGGAAGCCAAGGATAACTCCGATGCTGACCGATTTCTGGACGCATATTTTCTTAAACGTATCTATCAGATCAATACCAAGGAAGAATATGCATTTTTGCTTGGATATTACGCGCATTTGATTGCGGACGCGATGTATATCGAATTTGTTGCGGACAACAGCCGCATAAAGGCGGTCTGGCAACGTATTTTGGCAAATGAAGAAAGTCGGATCGTAGCCATGTCG
>JAZSFI010000369.1:0-2067 GCA_045532135.1 Clostridia bacterium
TGCATTCGAATTTGAAAAGGTTTTTCACCCTGAAATCCGACTGCTGGCGCAAAAACGGCTGCATAATCAAGGTGGAGTGATTGTCAAACTTGGGAATCAGTTGGTCAAAAGTCAAAAGCAGATCCGCCTGATCCTTGAACGCCTCGTCCCTTTCCATCGCGGCCTTGAAATATTCCTCGAATTCCAGCATTCTGTTTTCACACCGGTCGCGCAGTCTGTCCGGCTGATCTAAAACGACGACGGGATTGTCCTGATAATCCAGAATCGTTTCGCATTTTTCATACAGAATGTGAATCAGCGCTTCCCGTCCGTCCACCAGTCTGTCGGCCTTCAGCGCCTCCACAATGGGCGAATATTTCTTTTGAAGCGTGCTTCTGGGAATGAGGTTTTTCTTGATTTCGCTCTTTTTGGGTTTTTTCGGCTTTTTTCCAAGCTCGAACATGGACGGCATTTCTTCAAGCGGTCCGTCGCCGCCCGCCGTGATTTCGAAAAATTCCTCAAAGGGAATCAGATCGAATTCCTTTTCGATTTTTCTCTGCCTGTCCTCGGTATCCTCGCTCTTTTTAAGAACCAGCATCCCTTCGAGCTTTTCGGATGCGCGCTTTGCCTCGTCTCCATAAATCAGAATCTCGCTCGCCGGATACATCGTGACCGACTTTAAGCGGCTGACGCTTCTTTGCGTAAGCACGTCAAAATCGCGCAGCGAATCCACTTCATCATCAAAAAATTCGATGCGAACTGCATTCTGACTGCCGACAGGATACACATCGAGAATGCCGCCTCGAAGCGCGCACTGACCTTTTGCATCAACAATGTCCACTCGCTCATAACCCGCGCGGACGAGCTTTTCGATCAGGTCAATCGGCTCCATGCATTCGCCCTGCGAAACGCGTATCACGTTTTCCATAAAGCGCGACTTTTGAATGAGCCTGTGCATAAGCGCGTCTGCCGGAACGACAAGCAGCTTTACGTCCCCCGATACAAACCTTCCGATGGCCTCAAGTCTTCTCAGCGACAATTCCTTGCTGGACGCCGCTGCATGCAAAAACGAAACTTCGCGCGCCGGAAGCATCTGTGCGCCGCCGCCCGTCATGGCATTAAAATCGTCCACAATGTGTGCGCCCGCAGTATCGTTTGGACATACGACGATAAAGGGGCGGTTTGTGTCCCTCACAAGCGCGGATAAAATGTGAACGCGCTGGCTGTCGTCCGCTCCATAGGCGTACTGATATTCATTGCGCTCAAGCGATTTTAAAAGGTCATTATAGACCTTCAACTCCTTCAGCGGCTCAAACAAAAATGCGTTTTTGATAAAATTGTTCATGCGTTTCCTTATTTACGTCCGACAAAAGCGCGGACAGCATCCAATCCTTCTTTTAAATACACTTCAACCGCCTGCGCGGCCTTTACATATCCGTCGTTCATGAGCTTACCTATCTCATCCGTTTCAGGTCTTGCCAAAACATAATCCTTTAAATCCCACTTCTCCGGAGGTCTTCCGATTCCGACGCGGATTCGGGGAAAATCGGTGCGTCCGAGAAGCTGGATGATGTTTCGCATGCCGTTGTGTGTGCCTGCGCTGCCTTCAGCGCGGAAGCGCACCTTGCCGTCGGGAAGATCCACATCGTCATACAGAACGATCAGCTGGTCGTACTCGGGTTTATACCAGTTGCACAGCTGAACAACGCTTTCACCGGACAAATTCATAAAGGTCTGAGGCTTACACAAAACCGCCTTCTGTCCGCCGATGAAGCCTTCTCCGACGATGGCTTTACACTTGTTTCTGTCCACGCTGATTTTATTTCTCGATGCAAGCACATCGATGATTTCAAAGCCCACGTTGTGGCGGGTTCTTTCGTATTTTGCGCCGGGATTTCCAAGACCAACGATTACGTACATAAAATCCTCCGCTTGATATGATCTTAGCGGGCAGACGATGTATCCCGTCCTCCCGCGCTTTTGTATTTTGCTGATTCAGCTATTTTATCATTGTTGAGGGCTTCTTGTCAACCAAAAAGGCCGAAACGAATCTGTCGTTTCAGCCTTTTCTCTTTAAGTAAGCGCATT
>JAZSFI010000374.1:0-4052 GCA_045532135.1 Clostridia bacterium
CCGCCGTTCTTTAGCGAGTCCACATACTTTATCTGTGAAAACCCGCCTCATCTTCCGCCTTTTACGGCGCGGGAATTGGCACCGGGCAATGCCGGTTGCCGTGTTTCATCGGGCCCGTCCCTCAACCACTCTTGATAAGGCCAATCCTTGTTTTTCCGCACTTATTGTAAGAACAAAATGAATGCAAAACAAGCAAAATCATGTAAATATCATTGGTATTTTGAATTGAGTTGACGCGTAAGGCTTCATCGTGATAAAATGCATAATATAATCAAGCCGAAAAAGGAGCGACGCAAGATGTCTAAGCCGAACATCGTTTTGATCGTTGCCGACCAATTCCGCGGAGATTGTCTGGGAATTTTAGGACATCCGGACGTAAAAACGCCGTATCTGGATACGCTTGCCTCCCGGGGCGCGTATTTCCCGAATATGTATTCCGCGTGCCCTTCCTGCATCCCGGCACGCGCTGCGCTTCTGACCGGACTTTCACAGGAGAAAAACGGACGCGTAGGTTATCAGGACGGCCTTCCCTGGGATTATGAACACACGCTTGCCGGCGAACTTTCAAAAGAAGGGTATTATACACAGTGCATCGGCAAAATGCACGTGCACCCGCCCAGAAAGCTGATGGGCTTTCACAATATTGAGATTCACGACGGATATCTTCATTATTACAGAAAAGACGATACGCCCGCCTGCGAGCATCAGACATTCTACGACGATTATCTTTTCTGGCTCAAGGATCAAAAGGGCATCTCACGCGATATTGACGATGCCGGCATCCAATGCAATTCGTGGCTTTCGCGCCCATGGCCGTACGAAGAAAAATACCATCCGACCAACTGGGTCACCGAGCGCGCGCTGGATTTTTTGCGCAGGCGCGACCGCGAGCAGCCTTTCTTCCTGAACGTTTCATACGTGCGTCCTCATCCGCCGCTTGACGCGCCGAAATGCTATTTTGACATGTACAGGTCTATGAACCTGAGAAAACCCATTCGCGGCGACTGGAACGATGAAACCGCGCTCAGGCAATGCGGGCGCGAATTCGATTCCCTGACCGGCACGCTCGATGAAACGCAGACGAACGAAGCCTTGATCGGCTATTACGCCTGTATCACGCACCTCGACCATCAGATCGGCCGCCTTCTTGAAGCGCTTCCTCATAACACCGTCGTCATGTTCACCTCCGATCACGGTGAAATGCTGATGGATCATATGTTTTTCAGAAAGTCTCTCCCCTACAGGGGCAGCGCTTCCGTGCCCATGATTCTTTACGGCACGTCCCTTCGCGGAAAGCAGGAGCGCATTTGTGAATTGCGCGATGTACTTGCGACGCTTGTAGACATTGCAGGCGGCGAAAAGCGCAGTTTCACGGACGGCGAGAGCCTCTTATCCGTCGAAGACAGCCGTGAATATCTGCACGGCGAGCATACCTACGGCCACCTTTCAAACCATTGGATCGTAACGAAAAAAGACAAATACGTCTGGTTTTCAAAGACCGGGCGCGAACAGTACTTCGATCTTGAAAAGGACATAAATGAAACGCACAACGCAATCCATGATCCCGATGCAATCGAACGGATAGAAAAGCTTCGCGGTTTCCTGATCGATTCACTTAAAAATCGCCAGGAGGGATTTGTGGAAAACGGCCGTCTTGTTTCCGGAAAAGAATCATACGCAACCATTCCGAACGCATAATCTTACGCCGGGCATTTTGTCCGGCATTTCTTTTTTGCATCAAGCGTTTACAAACGGATAAAAACGTGGTATAATAAAATTCGCTATCAAAAGGAGGCGACAAAAGCGTGCCGAAAGAGGAACTTAAATGCGTGGCTCAGAACCGAAAGGCGAGGCATGATTATTTTGTCGAGGAATCCTATGAATGCGGCATCGAGCTTCGCGGAACGGAAGTCAAGTCCATCCGCCTTGGAAAATGCAATCTGAAAGACTGCTACGCGTCCGTTGAGAAGGGCGAAATGTGGGTTCACGGCATGCATATCAGCCCCTATGAAAAGGGCAACATATTCAATACCGACCCTATGAGAGCCAAAAAGCTTCTTATGCACAAAGCGGAAATCAGAAAGCTTGAACAGGCAGTCATGCAAAAGGGATTAACGCTTGTGCCTTTGAGCGTATATCTCAAACAAGGGCGCATGAAACTTGAGCTCGGCCTTTGCAAGGGCAAAAAAAATTACGATAAGCGCGACGACATCGCAAAACGCGACGCTGAACGCGAAATCGAGCGCAGTATGCGCGGAAAATTCCAGTAAAAGCAAATTCGTTATTCCACATGTGGGGGCGTATTTGGTTTCGACGGGGATTCAGGGGTTAAGAGAAGCGAGCGGCAGCCCCGAACTGCCTTAAAAGCGGGAAGAAAAATAACTGCGAATAACGAAAGTTACGCTGTAGCTGCTTAATGCAGCTGCCGTCGACCCTAAGCCTCCTGCGGCGTAGGCCACCGGCGTCATAAAGGCAGGGAACGGGTTTGGCAAAGCTTTGCGCCAGACCGGCATTTATGAAGCTACCGTAATGGGAATTCTGTCTGCGGAAGTCTCATGAGGGGAATCACAAAACACAGACTGCGCTCGGAGATGCTCTTGGCGTCGGGTTTTCGGACAGGGGTTCGACCCCCCTCGCCTCCATAAGAAAAGAACGGCAGAAATGCCGTTCTTTTCTTATGGAGGAAACAATATCCGCCTGTGGACAGCGATCGCTTCATTCTTACACCCTGAAGCGCATCAACCTTTTTGGCCGCGCGTCTTTTTTGAAAGAGAACCGTCATTAATCCTTCTCTCCCGTCAATATCCGATTGCAACGCCAAACAGCAGCACAAGTACCGACACTGCAAGCACTGTCAGCTGAATTTTCCACGTCCATTTGACCCACTTTCCATACGACACATTCGCCATGGAAAGTCCGATCAGAAGAACCGGGTTGGTCGGCATGATTACGTCAGTAAATCCGTCCGCCATGCAGTAGGTCAGAATCACAAGCGCTTTTGAAATTCCCAGCGCGCTTGTAATCGGCAGAACGATCGGCATAACCAGAAAGATTTTCGCCGATGCCGAGCCGATAAAAAGCTGAAGAAACAGGATCAAAGCGTAAATCAGAAGAATGGTAACGAATTTCCCCTTACCGCTGAGCAAATTCATCACTGCATTCATAACCGTGTCAATGATGTTGCTTTCCGACATAACCAATTTAATGGAAGAAGCCAGCGCAATCATAAAAACCGCAGGCAACATTGCGCATGCGCCTTTTATGAAATACGCAAACGCAGAGGAAAAACTCCGGCTTACCATTTTTCCGGCAATCAGTCCCGAAACCAAAAAGCTCGCGGCAAGAATCGGAATCGCCAGGGCGGAAAGCGCACGGATACAGGCGATCAGAAGAAGCAGCGCGCCCTGAATGGCGAAAAAAACCGCATAGATTTTGAAAATTCTCTTTTGATCGACAGGCGTTTCCTCCATGTGCGAAATGAGACTTTCCCGCTTCTGAAGATCGGCTTCATAGGTTGGCGAATCCTTGGGGTTGGCCCGGATTTTTCTTACGTATCCAATCAAAAACGCGCACACGGCAGCATATACAATTACAAAAAACAGGATCCTGAGCCAAGCGCCCGAAGACACGGGAATTTCGGCAAGCTGCGCCGCCGTGCCTACGGAAAAAGGATTCGTAATCGCGGCAGAAAAACCGAAGCACGCAGCCATCAGGCATGAACCGAGTCCCGTCATCGTGTCAAGATTAACGGAAAGCATAAACACAATGATCAAAGGAAGCAGCGTAACCAGTTCTTCAAACATGCCGAAAAGGCTTCCAAAGAGCATGAAAATCAAAACTGTTACGGAAACGAGCAGAATCCCCTGCTGATTGAGTTTCCGCATGATTATCACAATAAACGTGCGTATGCCGCCGGTCTTCTCAAGAAGGTTGAATATGCCGCTCATTACGATGAGGAAAAAGCTGATCATGATAATCGTGACGGCGTCTTCAGAAGCAAAAACGCGCACAGGCGCGGTCACAACGCGCCAGAAGGCAATCCCCTCTACCGC
>JAZSFI010000495.1:0-2751 GCA_045532135.1 Clostridia bacterium
CGACATGGCTACGATCCGACTTGCCAAGGCTGTTGGCAAGGTTATCCCCGAGCTGAACGGCAAGCCCACCGGTATGGCTTTCCGCGTACCCACCGCTGACGTTTCCGTTGTTGACCTCACCGTCAACCTCGCCAAGCCCGCCACCTACGCCGAAATTTGCGAAGCCATGAAGGCCGCCTCCGAAGGCGAGCTCAAGGGCATCCTGGGCTACACCGAGGATATGGTCGTTTCTTCCGACTTCATCCACGACAGCCGCACCTCCATCTTCGACGCCAAGGCCGGCATCGCCCTGACCGACAAGTTCGTCAAGGTCGTATCCTGGTATGACAACGAGTGGGGCTATTCCAACAAGGTTGTCGAGCTCATCAAGTACATGGCGAGCGTAGACCACGCGGAATAAGCTTTAAAAGCCGTCTGAAAGCCGGGTTTTGAAGATTTTGAATCGTCAAACTTCGGTAGACAAACAAAATTCCAAGTTCATACTTGGATAAACAAGTTACCTCCGGTTTTGCACCTGTGCGTGTAAGATCGGAGGTATTTTGCTATGGCAGACAACACAATGCTCATGGAGCTCTTGGACGCCTGTCTCACCGAATGCGAGATCAGAAAACTTGCTCCCAAGACCATCGAAGGCTGCAAAAAGCTGCTTCGTGCAATGCTTTTATGGCTTTCAGACAATGGACAGGTCGAACGCCTTTCCGACCTGACGCCCATGCATTACAAACGCTTTCTCCTCCATAAAGAAAAGGACAGCGCATCACCCCAGAACATAAACGACATCCTGCGCGTGATGCGAACCTTTTCACGCTTTCTGTACGATGAAGGTTATATGCCAAAGCTCCTTACGGAGAAAATCAAAAACATGAAGCAACTGAAAAAAACTCATTGAAGGTGCTCCTGAAACAACAAAAACGCATGCGGGAAGCTTGTTCTCGCATGCGTTTTTTAATTGTCTGTGTAATTCCCGATCACGATTCCGCTTTCCCTTGCTTTTACTGCAAGCTCTGTGCGGTTAGAGAACTGGGTTTTTTCGCGGAGGCTTTGGATGTGCTGTTTTACGCGGGTTACGGATATGCAGAGGGTTTCGGCGATGGCGGCGTCGGTTTTGCCGGTGACGAGTTCGCGCAGAACCACAAGTTCGCGGGTAGTGAAGTCGCTGTTATAGGCTGCGCCCAGGCGGGTTTTGGGCGGCGCGTCCGGGTAGACGGATTCGCCCTGCATGGTTCTGTCCATCAGACGGATGAGCGCGTCCGCCGTGGGCTCTTTATACCAGAAGCTGTCTACGCCGATACCTTTGGCTCTTTTGATATAGCTGAATTCCGGCTGACTTGTGATGATGATGATTTTTGTATCGGGGAAGCGCTTTTTGATTTTTCCGGAAAACTCAATGCCGTTTGCATCCAGCGCCGTCTGAACGTCCATGAGGATGAGGTCGACGGGGTTGGTCATGCAGTACAGTTCCGCCATAGCGGCGCTGTCGATGGAGGGAACAAGGCGGTAGCGGCTGGAAGCGCTGACGAAAATTTCCATGAGCTTTCTGGCCATGGGGTCGTCCTCGACGATTAAAACGTTATACATCCTCATTCACCTCTTTTCTGATGGAAACGGTAAGGTTAAAGCGCGGCGCGTGGACAACGGTCATTTCACCGCCTGCGGATTCGACTTTTCTGCGTGCGCTTGTAAGGCCGCTGCCTTCTGCGATGGGTGCGGATGGCAGAAGTCCGTCGTTTGTATAGACGGCAATAAAATCGGTGTCTGTTTCTGAAAGATGGATTTCAAGGCGCTTTGCGCCCGCGTGGCGCACGGCGTTTGTGAGAGCTTCCGCGTCAATGGCGGCGAGAAGCTTTTGAACGGATGCGCTTTCAGGCGTTTTTCCGTGGACGGAAACGGTTATTCCGATGGCGTTCGCCGCGCTTGTCAGGGATTTAAAGGAATCGGCGGGCTTGTCGGGCTCGGATTGCATTTTAAGAACTTCGATGTTTCTTTGCCAGATGTCAAGAAGATTTGTCAGATCAGTCTCTCCGCCTGAAAGCCTGCTTTGCGTCATCAAAAGCGCCTGGCCCAATAGGCCGTGGATGTTTGCGCGCGTATCCAATCGTTCGCGTGCGGATACATATTCGTCCACGTTGCTTCCGTATTCCATGATGCGTGCGTTTCGTTTCTCAAGCTCAATATTTCTTTCCTGCAGCTCGTTTACAAGCGCATGCTGACGCGTAATGTCGGTAGCGGTGATTTCGTAAAAACCGCCCGTTTTTTCGCGTTTAAAGGAATACACCGTGCCGTCCTGAAGCTTGAACGCAGGCTGATCGCCGCCTGATAAGCGCGTAACGCCCCCGGCTGCTTCGCCGCTTTCGAGCGCGTTCCAGAAAAGGCGCGCATTCTGAATGGGCTTTTGAAAAATGGCGTCTGACAAAAGGTTCATTTTGTGGTTGGTCAGAACCACAAGGCCGTTGGGATAGGAAAAGCAAAGTCCGCTGCCCAGCCGGTCAAGGCTTTCCTTGATGCTGGTAGGTCCGACGGACATTTTCTGGCGTTTGATTTCCCTTGCAATCATGATGATAAGGAAAGTGATGCAAATGGCATATATGCCAATCGGAATCAGAAGGGTAAGAGAAGAAAACCACCGGGAAATATTCGGAATGTTCGGCTTTGCGCGCTCCGCCGGAATAACCGAAGCATATAAAAGCAGCATTGCCGTTATGAGGGCGGTCGAAAGGGTCAAAAACGCAAGGGAAGCTTTTCCCTGTTTTT
>JAZSFI010000551.1:0-9511 GCA_045532135.1 Clostridia bacterium
TGAAAGAAAAATACGGAAAAGACGTGATCTTCTGGGGCGGCGGCTACGACGCGCAACTGATCAGCGCGAACTCCACCTACGAAGAAGTCTACGTCTCCGTTTTCAAAACCGTAAAAGCGCTCGCCGAAAACGGAAACTACATCTTCTCAGGCGTTCACAACCTCCCAGCCGAAATGTCTGAAACGCACATCAAAGCGATGCTCGACGCATTCAAGGCTGCGCGCGCATATTGATACATCATCGCCCGGCGCAAAATCATGCGCCGGGCAATCTTTTATTTCAGTGTAAGAACAATATGCGCGTTATCGGTTTTAAGATCCGCAATCGGCCAGAAACCGTAGGTATCGGGCCCTTTTCCGGCTTCCAGAAGATAAATATGGATTTCCTTGGGGAATTCGCCCGTGCCCTTGACGCCGACCTCAAAGGGGTTCGTTTCCCTCAGGCTGTATCCGTCCTTGACTCTCAGTTCCGCGCCGTTTTCATCAACGGCATAAATCTGCCAAGCCGTGTCTTTCCAAGTGTAACCTTCATAGGTATAGGTCACGAGCTCAAAAATATCCTTGTCGGCACGGATGCTGATTTTTCCCTGCATGGGCGTTAATTCGCATTCGGCGGTAAAGGTGATGTCTTCGATGGCTGCCGTGCCTGTATAAAGACGCTTTTCGGATTCCGTCTTCGCGATTTCGGCTTTAACAATTCCCGCTTCACGCATCGCAAGATCATAGGTTTTGATGTCTTTTCCATCAAAATAATGAACCGTGGCGGCTTCGTAAAGTTTGATTTCAACGCATGCAGCAGAGCTTTCAGAAATTTCCTCGGGAAGCGGCGATTCGAATTCGCGCACTGCGCGGTATGCGCCCGTTTCGTCATAATCCTCCAAACCCGAATACGGCGGAAGATCCACGCCGTTTACAAGCGTGTGATCGCCGGCATATACGCGGCTCATCTTGTATCCGTAAGACGTGCCCGCCTCGACAGCCTGAGCGAACGCATCCAAAATCCCGCGCTGCATTTCGTTTGTCGGGTGAACGGCAATCGGATCGATCACGCGTCTGGCATTTTCAAGTTCGTTTTCGCTCGGAATGTACGCTTCGAACCGGTTGGCGTTTTCAATGACAAAGCCAATCAGGAGGCTTTCTCCGTCAAAATACGCGCTGTCGATGATTGCGGGAACGCTTCCGAGCATGTCGCTTTCAATTCGCGTTTCGTCTCCTTTTACAGCTCCTGCCATTTCGTTCAGCTTTTCAAGCCTTGAATCCCTGTCCGAAAAATACTCAAACACATTGCTTCCTACCGCAAGCGCAGTCAGGCACAAAAGCATGATCGCCGCCACCAGCGCAACGCTTATATGGAATTTTCTCTTCATTTTTTCTCCTTCCGTGATGCTTAAAAGCATCTTTTCTCTCATTTCGGGGGAGACGGACAACCCCGCGAGGTTTTCGCGAAGGCATTTTCCGACAGCATCATTTCTCTTCATCCCGATCTCTCCCTTCCAGTTGAATTTTTAGAATTTTCAGCGCCTTATCCAGTCTTTTTTTGACAGCAGACGCAGTAATGGACAGCATATCGCCGATTTCCTTATACGTAAGCTCATGGTAATAGTACAAAAACACAACCTGCCTAAGCTTCTTATCCAGCATCATGACCGACAGAAACATGTCCCGGGATTCTTCCGTTATGCCTGTGACGGTTAAAGGAAGCTCCTCGATGATTTTTGTTTTGTCGATGTGTCTGAACCATGCGCTTCTGCGATAATTAATGCACGTATTGACGGCGATTTTCAAAATCCATGTTTTTTCACTTGCGCCGTTTCGCGCTTCAAACGCGTCCATGCTGCGCCAAGCCTTTAAAAATGTATCCTGCAGAGCGTCCTCTGCCTGCGCCCGATCGGACAAAAACATGTAACAGGTTCTGAGTACTGCGTCCGAGTATTTTTCTATCCATATTTCAAGACGCTTTTCATAAACCTCGCCCGGTACCAAAGCGACGTTCATCTTCCGTCACCTCCTTACACTCATTTGACAAGGGATATGTGAGAAAAGTATACCACAAAAGAAATTTTTACACAAAAAAATCCCCGATGAAACAAACCGTTTCATCGGGGATCTGTATTCTTTTTCCCACCAAAGAGGCGGATTTCATTTCCTTATACGCGCTTTAACTGAATTTCTTCTTCGTACTTTTCGATCTCGCTGAACCACTCGCCGTCCTGAGGTTTTCCGCATGCACGGCAGTATTCGTCCCAGATCTCGCCGAAGGGCATGGTCTTCATCTCTTCCATCCTGACCATGAGCTTGGTCCAGTTGCCTTCGTCCTGAAGCTTTTTAAGTTCTGCATTCGGCTCTAAGAGAGCAAACAGGAGAGCCTTCTGGAGATTTCTGAAGCCGGTGACCCATGCGGATACGCGGTTGATGGAGGCGTCGAAGTAGTCAAGGGCGATGAACACTCTGTCAAGACCGCCGCAGCGGACGATTTCCTTGCAGATTTCCTTGGTCTCGTCGTCGAACAGAACCACATGGTCGCTGTCCCAGCGGACGCCGCGGGTGACGTGCAGAGCCATCTTCTTGTCATAGGCAAGGATGGATGAAATCTTGTCGGATACGACCTCGGTGGGA
Organism: Clostridia bacterium; assembly: GCA_045532135.1. GTDB lineage: Bacteria > Bacillota > Clostridia > Christensenellales > Aristaeellaceae > SFHK01. The sequence continues at coordinate 2,616 of JAZSFI010000551.1, forward strand.
TGATAGTGGCCGTTGTCCATGAGGGAGATGCAGTCGTCGCGGGAGGAAGCATACTTTAAGCACCACTCCGCAGAGCCTACGGTGTAGGATTCTACGCCGATGCCGAAGACCTTGCTCTCCGCGCAGGGATATACCTTTTCCTTATCAAAGGGCTCGGAAAGGATGGCGTCGAAGGACCCCTTATAGCGAACGCGGGGGCCGATGCGGTCGGCGGGGATATCCTTAAAGCCGTCGCCTGCCCAGATGTTCATAACGCAGGGCTGTCCGAGCTCGTCCGCCACATACTGGGAGATGCGAACGCAGGCCTTGCCGTGCTCAATCCAGAACTTGCGGGTCTCCTCATTGGGGGAAGACAGGGTCAGAGGATCGCACATGGGATGGGAGAAGAAGGTGGGGTTAAAGTCGCAGCCGAGGCCGCGCTCTTTGCAGTAGTCCACCCACTTTTTAAAGTGTTTGGGCTCGAGCTTATCGCGGTCCACCCAGGGATTTTCTTCGTCAAAAATTGCGTAGCAGGCATGCAGGTTCATTTTTACCTGACCGGGAACAAGCGAAATGACCTTATCGATGTCGGCCATCAGCTCCTCGGGGGTTCTGGCGCGGCCCGGGTAATTGCCGGTGGTCTGAATGCCGCCGGTCAAGGGCTTGTTGGGATCAGTATCAAATCCGCGGACGTCGTCGCCCTGCCAGCAGTGAAGGGCAACCGGAACTTTCTTTAACTTTTCAATGGCGGCATCGGTATCAACGCCTAAAGCAGCGTATCTGGCTTTGGCTTCTGCGTAGCTCATGCGTGTTTCCTCCTTAAATATGTTTGACGGGCGCGGTTCGTCCGCGCTTTAATAATTCCCTGTTTAAGATTTTAGCACATACCGCAAAGAATTTCAATCAAAATCAGCAGTTTTTTCGCTTCTGTTTTTAAATCTTTCAGATGACAGAGGAATAAGAATGTGCTATAATCATAACGCAAGATCAATTTGCGGAAAGGAATCGCCTGAAATGAATAAGAAATCTCTGTTTTTCATCCTTGCGGCGCTGGTTATCGCCCTTTTTGCTTCTTTCGCGCTGTGCGAAGAAACCGTTTGGGACCGCGACATAAACGAACACTGGATTTTAAATGAAGACGAAGAGCGCACGCAGGTCGGCGCGCACAAAATGAACGACATTCTTTGCGAGGTCTGTCAAAGCGAAATCTGGCTGTTCGATGATGGAACGTGCGACATCAGCAATTACAATGAACACGAAGATTTGATCCGCTACAGCTATTATGACGAAACGGGCGCATGCTTGGACGATTATGTTTACGTCTACACTTATGATGAAGCGGGACTTAAACTTGTTTCATCCACCTATTATTTCGGCCTTCTCGTGGAAGAGTCCGAGTATCAGGTCGATCCCTTCGGCGACAGCGTGCTCCTTCGTACAATCGGCTATAACGATGACGGCAGCATAAGCGTCAACGAATGCGACAAATACGGCAACACCGTTGTATCCCGCATGACGGACCAGGCGGGAATCGTCATTTTCGAAGAAACCTACGAATACACCTACGGCGAAGACGGCTTCCCCACGCACACGCTGCAGGTCAGCCGTTTTGACGACGGAACCGTTCTAAAATCTGAAACCGACGCAATGGGCAACCGCCTTTTTTCCACGCAGATTGACCCGGACGGCACAGTCCTTTATGCATACACCTATACCTATGAATATGACGAAGCCGGCCGCATGATACGCGAGCTTGTCACGGAAGACGAACGATATGTATTTGAATCCCTCTACGCTTATACCGGAGACGTCTTCGACATCTGGGGCTATCAGTACATGACCATCGACTATATGGAGGATGGCTCAAAAACCGTATGCGAAATGGACGAATTCGGCGAAATCATTTCCGAAACCACATATGACGCGCAGGGAAATATCGTTTCATAAAACCGAAAAAGTCAAAATGCAATAAAGATACGAGAAGTTCCCCTCTCTTCTCGTATCTCTTTGTATTATCATTTTTACGATCTTACGCATTACAGGCGAAATATTCTTTTTGAAAGACGGACGGATATATGCTTAGCTGTATCAAAAAAGCCTTTATCAAAACCCTTCCCGTAATGGCGGGCTATATGGTGCTCGGATTCGGCTTCGGGATTATTACCATGGAAGCCGGCTATGGTTTTTTCCTCGCTCTTCTCATGAGCGTTCTGATTTACGCCGGCTCAATGCAGTATGTGATGGTGGGTCTTTTAACCGGCGGAGCATCTTTTATATCAAGCGCGGTTACAACGCTTATGGTAAACGCACGGCATCTGTTTTACGGCGTTTCCATGGTTGAAAAATACAAGGGCGCGGGCAAAAAGAAGCCCTATCTCATGTTTGCGCTGACGGACGAAACTTATTCCCTCGTGTTGGGCGGAGAATGCCCTGAGAACACGGATTTTCATACGTTTGCGCTCATTATTTCCGCGATGAATCACGCATACTGGATTACAGGAACCATTCTTGGCGCGCTTGTCGGCGCGTTTGTGAACGTCAATTTTGCGGGCGTGGATTTTGCAATGACCGCGCTTTTCATAACGGTGTTTGTCGAGCAATGGAAAAGCACTAAAAATCATATCCCTCAGCTGATCGGCGTTTTCGCATCCGTTTTGTGCCTTGTCCTGTTCGGAAAGGACAATTTCCTGATTCCGGCCATGGCTCTGATTTCTGTTTCCCTCACCATCGGCAAAAAACGCCTTTCCCGAAGGGAGGGAGCGTAGCATGGACGCGAAAATGTATCCTTTATATATGGTGTTGATCAGCGCCCTCGTCACTTCTCTTTTGCGTTTTCTTCCGTTTTTCGTCTTTTCGGGAAAAAGAAAAACGCCCGAAATCATTGTCTATCTCGGGCGCGTGCTTCCCTATGCCATTATGGGCATGCTGGTTGTATATTGTCTTAAAACCGTATCGTTTGCAAAAACACCGTTCGGGATTCCCGAAATCGTTTCTTCCGCCGTGGTCGTGCTTTTGCACCTGTACAAAAGAAACACGCTCTTGTCCATTTGCGCAGGAACGGTTGTGTATATGGCATTTGTACAGGTGATCTTTGCGTAAAACGCTTTGGGAAATCCTTGCTCAATCCGCGAAATCGCCGATTTTTCCAAGCAATTTTCCAATGCTGTGATACATTCCTGAATAAATCACGGGATCAAAAGCGGTTAAATCGACATCAAATGTATCCCGACATTCAATGGATTCGTCCATCTGAACGTTTTTGACTGCACAGAAAAAGGTAGTCGAATCGCCCGTTTCAAATGTATGCTTCACTTCGCATTCATACACCCATCGGCTTGCATCAAGAACGGGAACATCCATGACTTCTCCGCGGCTGACGCAATACGGCAGTTTATCCTTTTTGCCGTCCTTTGCGTGATGCGCGCCGAAATAATCCATCAGAGGAAGCATATCCCTGCTGACAAGATTGACGCTTAACCGACCGGAGCGGATCACATTCTTTTTTGTCATTTTGTTTGAATACATGCTTATGACAATCAGATAGTCATCGTCCTTTTCGCATGTTGCGCTGACCCATGTGATCGGAGCAAAATTATGCGAGCCATCCTCGTTATTCGTTCCGATGATAAACGCCGGTTGGACGCACATGGAGAATTTCGTTCCGACAGACTTTCGCTTAACAGACTTCATGTTTTCCCCTTGCCTTCAAACGTTTTTGTTTCAGTATTTCCCCGCCTGCATAACGGCGCTTACTATGCCTTTGAAATCTTCGAGGCTGACATTTTCCGGAATAGAGTGATCGGAGGCGAAAATATAGCCTCCGTTTTCTTTCATTTTGGGAACAACACGGTTGATTTCCTCCTTGATGGCTTCCGGCTGATCCCATAAAACCGCGTTCACGCCGCCGTGAAACACGAGCTTGTCGCCGTATTTTTCCTTTAAATACACAGGATTCATGCCCGCTTTGACCTCGAGGGGGTTCAAGCCGTCCATGCCGATTTCAATCAGCTCGGGCACAAACGGATTGATATCGCCGCAGGAGTGCATGCGTGCATACACTCCTCTGTCATGCGCCCAGTCAACGGCGCGCTTGATAAAGGGCTTGTCCATCCTTCGGAACATATTCATCGAGAAAAACTGGCTCTTTTTATAGCCCATGTCGTTGGGCCACGTGATTTCGTGAAAACGGTATCCCGCATCCCACACGCGCTCAAGAAGCTGCAAATCCAGCGCCAGATATCTCTCATACATGTCCGTGCACCATTCTGGCTCATCGATCATGGCCATCAAAAAACGCTCTGTGCCGACAGCCCAGCTGTGGCTCACATCGAAGCCAAACCAGAGATTGGCCGAAATCCACTGATCTTCCTTCACCCATTTCGGATAGTTTTCCTTCAGATAATCCCATGGAATGCGGCTTTCATCAAACGTCATTCTGCTTTTTGCATCCAGCCATTTTTCGTACGTTTTGATTTTGAAATCCAGAAATTCCGGGACGGAACCCCTGTGTTTCCAGTTTTTGAGCGTCGCGCCCCATTCGGTAGTATGGATCAGGTATTCGTCCGTTTCCTCCAAAACGCGTCTTTCATAGCGCGGCGAATTGTCCACGCCGATAGAGCCCACTTTGTCAAGGCCGAAATAATCCCGCCAATCGACATTTTCAGGCATACCCTCTCTCTGCCAGCGTTCGATGGTGGAATTCCACGGAGAATCCAGAATCGGAATGCGGTCGGCTTCCCTGTGCTGATACATGCGCAAAAAACGCTCGCGGGAGGACATTTCGCTCATAAAAAATTCTCCTTTTATATTACCAGATAACTTTATTATACATTTATTTTGAAAAAAAGCTACAGCAAATCGATTGTATATGAAATAAAAACGCAGTATAATGGTTTTAAGGAACGATGGAAAGAAGGCACGAGCGCATGGATGAAAAAATCAATGTGACAAAGATCAATGACCGCGTGTATCTTTTGGATGAAGCGGGTCAGGCCACAGGATATCTGATTGTGGGCCGGAATCAGGCGGCAGTTGTGGATACCATGAACGGAGAGGGCGACCTTTCTGCGGTTGTAAAATCCATCACGGATCTTCCCGCGTTTGTCATCAATACCCACGGCCATGGCGATCACATTTTCGGAAATTGCTGTTTTGATAAAGCGTACATGCATCCGGCGGATTTTCCGCTTGCTGATATGTTTATGTCCTTTGACGGGGCAGAGGAATTTTTCAAAGAGAAAAACCGCACGATGCCGCCGTTCACGCCCGTAAAAGGCGGCGACACATTCGACCTTGGCGGCGCAAATCTTGAGATCATCGATATTCCAGGCCATACCCCGGGCGGTATACTTGTGCTTTTAAAGGAAGACAGGCTCCTTTTTACCGGCGATTCCATCAACCGCCATCTCTGGATGCAGCTGGACGGATGTCTTCCGCTTACAGAATACGAAAAAGTAGTTGAAAACCTAATGTATCTTAAAAACGAAGCGGATTATATCCTGCACGGACACGCAAAGGGCGCGGAGCCCATCTCCCTCATGGATGACCTTTTAAATGGCTTAAAGGAGCTCAATCAGGGAAAAGGAGAAGACGATCCCGTTTATTACTGGTTTGGCGGCGAAGCCAGACAGCATGCGTTTGCCAAAGACAGCGTAATCTGCTATAATCGTATATAAGCTTACCATCATACGCAAAGGAGAATCGCCATGTTTGAGCTTCGAAAATACATTCATCCCGACTTCACACGCGAACAGTTCGTATCCGCGCCCGACGCGCGTTTTGAAGAGGTGAAAATCGACGGTGTTGCGCCCATGGATTATCATGCCATGAGCATTTATCCGGAGTATATCAAAATTTCAGGCCAATGGCGTCTGGCGGAAGAAAGCCGCATGGACTGTGTCTGCGTGCTTACGCCCGAAAATGAAATCAAGGTAGTCGAATTCCGCCTGCTTAAAAAGGGCGACAGAGTGCTCTTGGGAAGGACCGAAGACGGAAGCGAAGGTATTTTCCTTTATGCGGACGGCTTCAAAGAGGAAACGCATACGGAAGACCAGTTCTCCTTCAGAAGAAACCGCAGCCGCGAAACCGCCTATTCCCAGGATTATCAGGAGCTTTACGATCTTCTCAATTACGAAAAGGATCACGGAAAAATTGTCTGGGTCATGGGGCCGGCGTTTGCCTTTGACCACGACGCAAGGAAAGCCATGTCCAGCCTCATCGAACACGGCTATGTGCATGCAGTGCTTGCCGGAAACGCGCTGGCAACGCACGATCTTGAGGCGGCGTATCTGGGAACAGCGCTGGGGCAGGATGTATACACGCATATTTCCCAGCCCAACGGCCACTATAACCACCTTGACACCATCAACCGCGCCCGTCACTACGGAAGCATTAAAGCCTTTATCGAAAATGAAAAAATCGACAACGGCGTTATTTACAACTGCGAAAAATACGGCGTACCCTATATTCTCGGCGGTTCCATCCGCGACGACGGCCCGCTGCCGTGCGTGTATGCAGACGTTTACAAGGCGCAGGACGCCATGCGAAACGAATTAAGAAGCGCCACCACCGTCATCTGCCTTGCCACCATGCTCCACACCATCGCAACCGGCAACATGACGCCCTCCTACCGCGTGACCAAGGACGGCGCAATCCGGCAGGTCTATTTCTATTGCGTGGATGTTTCGGAGTTTACCGTCAACAAGCTCTCCGACCGCGGAAGTCTTTCGTCCAGAGGCATCGTAACCAATGTTCAGGACTTCGCGGTGCTGCTTGAAAAAGCGCTGGTTAAGTAAAACACCTTTGGAACACAAAAACGGACGTTCGCCCCGTTTTTTCTTTGCAAATTCCGTCTTGTCCATCAAAATTCCTTCATGACCGTAAACACCGTTTCCTCTTCCTGCGTAAAGCCTGCATAC
>JAZSFI010000488.1:0-1923 GCA_045532135.1 Clostridia bacterium
TCATCGGAGATCACATAGAAGCGCTTTTCAATGGCCAGGCGCGCAATTTTTTCGAGCATGTCGCGCGTATAAACGCTGCCGTTGGGGTTGTTGGGCGAATTGATGATGAGCGCCTTGGTCCTTTCGGTGACGTATTTTTCAAGCGTCTCGGCGGAAGCCAGAAAGCCGTTGTTTTCGTCGCCCTTGACCATCACGGGAACGCCGCCCGCCATCTGCACCATTTCCGGATAACTGACCCAGCAGGGCGCGGGCAGAAGCACTTCGTCGCCGGGATCGATGATGGCACTTAACGCGTTGAACAGCGACTGCTTTGCGCCGGTGGAAACGATGATATCGGTCAGTTCATAATCAAGGTTGTTGTCTCTTAAAAGCTTTTCCTGAATTTCGGTGCGCAATTCAATGGTGCCGGCGACGGGGGTATATTTGGTCATGCCCGCATCCAGCGCATCTTTGGCTGCGTCCTTAATGTATTTGGGGGTATCGAAATCAGGCTCGCCCGCGCCGAATCCGATGACGTCAAGACCCATGTTTCTAAGCTGCTTTGCGCGGGAATCGATCGCCAGCGTGACGGACGGCTGAATATTTTTGCATTTTTGGGAGATCGTCAATGCCATTTTGCATTTCTCCTTCATTTTCGCTTGGTTACGGGGCAGTATATGCACCTTCGCCCCTCTGCGTTATTCATTATGCCACGAAACGAGCAAAATTGCAATATCTATTTCCGAAAAATTCAAAATTTATTTCAAAATATCGAAAACGCGGCGTGCAATGATGATGCACGCCGCGCAATACTTCATAATTTATAACGCTTGATCCTTGAGATCCTGCGCCATTTTCAAAAACATATCTTTCAGATCCGTTGTCGGCTTCCAGCCGAGCGAGCATAATTTACAATTACATAAATGCATTTTGACGTCCGGGGCATAACCGTATTTCATCGGATCGTCCGGGATGTCAAAAGTGACGGAAACGGGAGGATCCGAAAGCGTTTCGGCGGCGATTTGGGCAAGCTCTTTTATCTTAACGCACGCGCGGTTGTTGGAAACCGTATAGACGTCCCCGTTTTCACCGCGGGTAAGCATGAGAAGAATTGCGTCCACCGCATCTTTCAAATACACATAATTTCCGTACGATTCGCCGCTTGTATGAAGGACAATGTCGCGCCCCGAAAGCGCGCTTTGGGCAAACTGCATGAACGCGCGCGTATCCGATTTCAAAACGCCCGCGCCGAAGGTTTGCGCAAGCCGCGCGCAGCGGACGGGCACGCCGTATTCATGCGCATACGCCGCGCACAGGTTTTCCGACATGCGCTTGCTTTCGGGATAGCAGGAGCGGACAGCCTGAGGGTTTACATAGCCCAGATCCTTTTCTGTGACAAACGGAAGCTTTGGATCAGTCACGCCGAAGGCCTCCATGCTGGACAGATACACCATGCCGCGCACGCCCTTTTCCCTTGCAAGGGAAAGAACGTTCATCGTAGACAAAACCGCCGCTTCAATGGTTTCGACAGGCTTTGTCACAAACAGCTTTGACTGCGTGACGGACGCGGCGTGGACGACAAAATCCACAGGCTCAAACATTTCGATGGGAGCAGTGAGACCGCATTCGAAAAAGCGGATATCCTTGCGTTCAAACGCTTCGCCGAACACTTTTTTTGCCTTTTCAATGCTTCTTACGGGCGCAAGGATGCGCGCGTTCATATTGCGCAGGCGATTCGCAGCAAGCAGCGCGCGAACCACCGCGCCGCCGACCAGTCCGGTCGCGCCGGTTACAAAAAATGTGGCGTTTTGAAACGCGTCAAAATCAAACCCGCCCATGGCGCAACTTTCCATATCCTTTTGAAACGTCTTTCTGCCGGGACATTCCATCTGCACTTTTTACAGCCCCCAAATCTGAGAATTTTCCCTCGCCTCATAGATGGCG
>JAZSFI010000246.1:0-3000 GCA_045532135.1 Clostridia bacterium
CCATCAATGATCGGTTTCTTTTCGAAGATGCCTTCTTCCTGGCTTAAGCCGGAGAGGGCATCAAATTCGCCGAGGAAACCGATGACCGGTTTGCCGGAACCGAAACGTCCGGAGAAAGCAGTTGCGATATCGGCAAGATTCTTTTCCACTGTGAAGCCCTCTTTTTCCAATAATTCGCATAAAATCTCTGTGGATTTGAACTCCTGGAATGCTGTTTCCGGATTATCCCAGATCTGGTCGCTGGCACTGGTAAGTAATTCTTTTTCACGGTCAATAGCTAATAAAGCCTGTTCTTTTGTGAATCCCATAGTTATTCCTCCTGAATTCATAAAATGTGAGGGTTTTAAGTGACTTTATAAGTTTGGCTCCGGATTAGAAAACGGTCCGGAGCCAGAACATACATGATTATGAATAATTAGATTGCCTTACCGTCGATGAGAACGCACTTGATCTTGCTGTCAACGTCGAACGGAGAACCTGCCATGATAACGATATCAGCGTCTTTGCCTTCCTCAAGGGAACCAACTCTGTCAGCGATACCGATGTGCTTAGCCGGGTTGATTGTGATAGCCTGAAGAGCATCAAACTCGTCCATGCCAGCTTTCACAGCGAGGCCTGCGCATAACGGCAGATAGTGGAGCGGAGTTACCGGAGCATCAGTGATGATGGAAACCTGGCAGCCAGCCTTTGCAAGGATGCCCGGAGTCTCCCATGTCTTGTTCTGAAGCTCGAACTTGGAAGCATGACCGAATGTCGGACCAACTGCTAACGGGTAACCTGCGTTAACGAGCTCTTTCACGATCATGTGACCTTCTGTTACGTGCTCAAGAGTCATCTCTACATCGAGCTCTTTTGCAATGCGAACGAATGTGAGGATATCGTTTGCCTGATGAGCATGTGCTTTTAATGGCATCTCTTTATTTAATACCGGAATAAGAGCTGCGGACTTCTCATCGTATGCCGGAAGTTTGGAAACATCATCACCTGCAGCTTCTACTTTTGCTTTGTAGAGAGCAGCTTTCTTTAATGCGTTGCGAAGGTTAGCAGCGGATGTCATACGGCTGGAAATGCTCTTGTTCTGGTAGCAGCGTTTCGGGTTCTCACCGAATGCGCACTTCATAGCTACGTCGTTCTTTACGATCATATCGTCTGCACATGTGCCAACCGGTTTGATCGCAGCGAATGTACCGCCGAGAATATTTGCGGAACCTGGGCCTGTTGCGAAGGATGTAACACCTGCTTCAGCAGCCATACGCATGCACGGATCGAACGGATTGATCGCGTCGATCGCACGGAGGTGCGGAGCAACCGGATCGTTCATCTCGTTGTAATCGTGACCTTCGTAACCGATGCCGTAGCCGTCAAGACCAATGTGTCCGTGCGCCTCGACAAAGCCGGGATACACGTTAAGACCCGCAGCATCGATGATTTCCGCGCCTTCGCAAACGATGTTTTCACCGATTTCAGCGATTTTTCCGTCTTTTACGAGGATGTCCTGCACCTTGGGGTTATTGTGTACTGCGTCAAACACCTTGCCGTTTTTGATTAAAAGCATAATTGCACCCTCCGGGTTTGTTAATTTTTACATGTTCATTATAAGCCCTGCGGCGCGGTGTGTCAATCGCGGATTGAATCAGGGCGCATCATGAGATAGCGGATTTCTTCAAACGTGCATCCCAGCTGCTTAGCGTGGAAAATGCCGGTGGAGACGGGCGTGAAGCCGCATTTTTCGATGACCCTTCGGGACTGCCGGTTGTCTGTAAAGTGACAGACGCCGATCAGATCAAGATTAAAATCGTCAAAGGCGTAACGGACGGCGGCCTTGACGGCTTCCGGCATCAGCCCCTGTCCCCAGTAATCCTTTGAGAGCACATATCCGATTTCGCACATGCGCTTGTCTTTGTATGCGTTTTCGTAATTTGCCCACGAATCGTGGAAGCCGAAAGAGCCGATTACGCGACTGGATTCCTTATGAAAAATGGCAAGCACGTTTTTTTCCGCGATGAACATATTAAGGATATTCCTTGTGGTTTCGATCGATTGATGATGCGGCCAGCCTGCCATCTCGCCCACGCCCGGAACGCAGGCATAGGCGAAAAAGTCGTCTAAATCGCTTAGCGCAAAGGGGCGCAGAATCAACCGCTCCGTTTCGATTCGGGTTTGGCTTATGTCGATATGAGGAAGCATGAATTTCATTCCTTTCTTAAAATGTCCAGCGCGTGGTTGCCCGCGCCGATTAAATCCTGTCTTTCGCAGACGGTAAAGTGGTATTGCATGTAAAGATCAAAGGTTTCATCGTCCATATTGTCGATGGTTTCTTTCATGAATTCCGCGGACATGTCGCTTCCGACAAGAGCGATTCGGCGCGCAGGGAGATGAGAATTCAGATTGTCTATGTCCGAAACGGTGAAAAGTTCAAAAACGTCCTCCGGTTCGGAATGCGTTTTGAAAGTGACGGGATCCAAAAGCTTTCTTTCGATCAGCGATTTTGTCAGACCCTTTTTAAAGCCGGCCGTCAATATTGCCGCGTCTGCCAGACAGTATGCGTTCATGAGAATGCCGCCCTTTTTTACAAGGCGCAAAGCTTCAAAAAGCGCGGTCAACTGATCTTTTTGCGTATACAGGTGATACAAAGGTCCGAAAAGCAGCGCGATGTCGTAGCTTTCCGTTTCAAGGAAATCGAGATTCAGCGCATTTCCTTTGAAAACCCGTATCTTTTCGCCGGTTTCCGTATGCGCGCGGATGTGTCCGATGTTGACGTCCAACAGTTCAACCGCGTCCACTTCATAGCCTTTTCGGGCAAAATAATGGCTATAACGGCCGCTTCCCGCGCCGATTTCGAGAATTCTTGCGCCGGGAAAGAGATATTTTTCGATATAGCGGATGGTGGTCAGAAATTCGACCTGACCGGATTTCGGTGAAAACCGGTCATGCTCATTGTGCGAAGCGTAAAAATTCTCAAGCGGATTCATTTTCCAAGCCTCCTTCATGTATAAAAAA